>JAAYJB010000061.1 GCA_012523155.1 Synergistaceae bacterium
CACCGCCGTTGGCCGCCACAGTTGCCCCTCTCCCGATGCTGATATGATCCCTGGCGCCGCTTCTTGCGGCCATTACGACATTGTCCTCCAGAACCGCACTGCCCGCAATACCGGTCATGGCGACCAGGATGCAGTTTTCCCCTATTACCGCGTTATGAGCGATATGCACGTGGTCATCTATCTTCGTAAAGCTGCCGAGGATGGTATCTTCGAGAGTTCCCCGGTCTATGGTCGTGCAGGCGCCCACCTCAACCTCGTCGCCGAGCAGGACGCCTCCGAGCTGGGGAATTTTCACCGGGGCCTTCCCCTGTTCTGCCGGAAGAATACCGAACCCGTCGCAGCCCAGCACGGCGCCGCTGTGAATGAGACAGTTTCTGCCGGTACGGACACTCCGGAGAAGGACAGTTCCCGGTTCGATCACGGTCCCCTCCCCTACGCGGCAGTTATATCCCACATACACCTGCGCCTGGAGATATACGCCTTCTTCGATAACGGCATTTTCTTCAACCACGCACATGGGACCGATCCAGGCCGTCGGAGAGATATCAGCATCGGCAGATACGACCGCCGAGGGGTGGACCATCCCCCCGGCCTGTTTCGGTTGCTGAAACAGGGAGAGAAGGAGCGGGAAGGCCGCTCTCGGATCATCGACCTCCACTCCCTGGATGCCGGGAAGAAGGGCGAAAATATCCGGTGAGGCCATAAGGAAAGCGCCGTGCCCTATCTTTCCGCATTCCCTGGTATTCCAGAGTGTGCATATCTCCCCCGGAACGGCCTTTTCGGGGGACGAGGGGCGCACTACGGGGGTTGTTCCCTCCCCGATTACCCTTCCGCCTACTTTTTCCGCAATATCCTGAAGCGTTATATTTATGGGGCTCATTCTTTTTCACTCCGTTTTTTCTTTATGGCAAGGCCCCTGCTTTACAGGTCGCTGATGGCCTTGATGCTGATTTTTTCTTCATCCCGTCCGTCATAGTGGATCTCAAGGGATATTCTGTCGTTGATCCGGTATCCGGCACCGAGGTTATGATCTCCGTCGTCGCTCACGCGCCACCATAGGTAAGGGGCACGTACTCCTCCATCCAGCCATAGGCGATACCATGTGACATTGCCCGGGAAAACCTGTTCCACCCCGGCCAGAACGTTTTTCACCGGACTCCAGCGTATCCCCCATCGGCTTTCGAGGGAAAAATCGTTGGCGGAAAGAAGCCATTCTCCGTAAAATTCCATATCGAGGCCGGAGACGGGAAGAAATTTTCTGCCCATGTGAAGTCCTATCTCCGGATACTTCGTATCAGAACCGGCATAGGCGGCAACCCAGGCCCTGAAAGAGTATTTCGGGCTTTCAACCTCGGCGCTTGCCGCCGCAAGCTGGGCCGGATCGAAGGAAACGTCGACAAGCGCCCGTGCATTACCCACGATTTTCGTATCCCTGAGGCTGTCCGCTGCAAGTGATTCGATCCTTTCCCGTTGCGACACTGCCCACTCAATGGGAAGCCCCGCAATGGGGGCAAGCGTCCTGAGCATGTTCTCCTTCAGGTCCGACCTCAGCATCACCGGGAGCGTTGAGGACGAAACTTTCGGGACGACCGCAAGGACAAGAGGCGGCTTTGGGGAAAAGGAAACCCGAAGGATCCTTTTGCCCTCTTCAAGCCTTACCAGGAGAGAGGGGATCCATCCCGGAAGGCGCGGG
>JAAYJB010000363.1 GCA_012523155.1 Synergistaceae bacterium
TCGCTTTCTTCGGCGAAGTGGACGGCGAAGAAGGACTCGACGGAGCCTTCGCCGTCGTGGACGAAATCGTGGCAGAAGCCATGACTGACGTGGAATACGAGGACGCGAAGGAAACTGAAATCAACGGCATTCCGGCCGTCACCATAGACGGGGCCGGAAAAAGCGACGGAGAGGACGCATTCGTGAGCGTGGGCGTGCTCAACGGCAAAGGGGACTTTCTCGGCCTCATGGTCTTCTTCGGCGAAGCGGATGCCCCAGAGAACAACGAAGCGGACGTGCAGGCCCTCCTTGGATCCCTTCAGGCCGTAAAGTAATTTCCCCGCACCGGTTTTGGAGGGGAAGGAGCGGAGTTCCGCTCCTTCCTTTTTTTATCGTCCTTTCACCGGTAACACGGGTTTTTTTGGGAGACTCATATACCCTCCCCGGAAATCACGGGAAGCTTCTCCAGGTCCTCGAGGCGGAATCCCGAATGCCTGTCCTTCCGGGGGCGCCACGCCTTTTCCCCCAGCAGTACGGCGGGAAGGAGCAGCGAACGTCCCGCCTCCCGGTTGAGCCTGTCCGCAGCCCTGGAGAGGGCCGATCCCCTGTCTTCCCTCTGTGGAAAAAGAAGCAGCTGGGGACGCCTGGCGGATGAAAAACACCCCAGCCCCACCTCGGCCTTCTCGTAATCGTGCCCGTCGAGGTAAATTGAGGAAAGACTCTCCACGGCCGCACGGATAAGATGAATATCGCTGTCGGTGGGCGGATCGAGAACCACCTCGGCCCGCCTGCCGTAAAAGGGCATCCGAAAGCGGCTGGTGGAGATGCTCACTGAAAGGCTGCCCGCGAGGGACTGCTGGGTGCGCAGTCTCCTGCCCGCGACGAGGGTGAACTCCGTTACCGCCTCGGCGAGCCCCTCACGACTCCGGACAGGGGACGCAAAGGACCGGGAGGACTGGATGGACTTCTGGGGTTTCTGCTGCTCCTCCACCGGGAAACACCGGATACCGGCAAGTTCCCATTTCGTTCGGAGTCCCCGGACGCCGAGGTGCTTCTCTACCCAGTCTTCCCTGGCATCCCTCAGCCGGATGGCCGTGGATATGCCCCTCCTTCGGAGGAAATCGCTCCACCGCCGTCCGATCCCCCACACATCCTCCACGGGAATATCCAGTAAAAAGTCGTCCCAGGTCTCTCCGGGGAGAAAAGCGAACACCCCTCCCGTCTCCGGGTGTTTTTTGGCCCTGTCCGCCGCAAGCTTGGCCGCGGTCTTGGCGGGAGCTATCCCCACCGAGACTGGGATCCCCGTCTCCCGGAAGAGCATCGACCGTACGTCCTTCCCCCATTCGAGGGGTGACAGCTCCGCGGAGGGAGGCAGCTCCAGAAAGGCCTCGTCCACTGAATAGGCCTCCATGGACGGAGTCACCCGGCGGAGAGCCGCCATAACACGGGCGGACACTTCCTCGTAGAGTTGGAAATTGCTGGAAAACACCATGGTACCCTGACGTTCGAGAAAGGCCCTTACCTTGAAGTAGGGTTCTCCCATTTTTACCCCGAGGGCCTTCACCTCGTTGGACCGGGCTATGACCACCCCGTCGTTGCTCGAGAGCACCACCACCGGACGCCCCTCGAGATCGGGACGGAAGAGTCGTTCGCAGGAGACGAAAAAATTATTGCAGTCACAGAGGGCGAGCAGTCTGCCGCATGGTTTCAGGACGGGTCCCGTATCACCCATGTCACCACTCCCCATACACGGGAGGATTCGAAGCGGGAGTCCAGTGTTGCAAGCCGCAGTCCCCTGTCGGTGGACAGTACCGCCTTTCGCCCCTCCGTGGGGGGAACCGCCCGGTCCACCACAAGGATCGCACCCGGTGCTTCGGCGCACCGGAGCAAAAAAGTGGAGGAAGGCCGGGGAAGAATCATATCCAGGAGGCGCCCGGCGGTGCTGCCCTGGATCTCGTTGCTCCGCGTCATGTGAACGGCCATGCAGAACACTCTCCTTTAGAGAATTTTTGAGGTATAATACTTACATACTGTTTTCTTTTGAGAGTATAAATAAATACTATAAGAATGTCAATAAGCATAAATATATACTTAAAGATATCTTTTTTAAAGGGGGTGGAGAGTCGCCCGGCACTAAAAAAGAAAAGTCTGTTTTCCGTTTTTTCCTCTTTCCAGAGCTTCTTTATCCATGAAAATCCCACTCTTTTCCCGTCACAGCCCCGAACAAATCTATTTGACTTTTTTTTGAAACAGGACTATCCTGCCGTCTACGGAGGAAATGTTCATGAGCCCAAAAATAGCCCCGACCCGGGGCAACATGGTGAAATTAGCGTCATCTATGAAGCTGGCGGAGAAGGGACACGACCTTCTTGAACAGAAGCGCACCATTCTCCTCCTGGAGCTGATGGGGAAAATCAGGGAGGCAAAGGATCTTCAACGCTCGCTGGAAGATGTTTTCTCGAAGGCCTATTTCAGTCTCCAGATGGCCGGTCTTTCCCTCGGCATCGAGAATGTGGAGGAACTTTCCTACTCTGTTCCCGAGACGAATGATTTTACGATCCGCCTCCACTCTGTCATGGGAGTGGAGATCCCAAAAGTGGACCCTGTGGAAAAACCTCCCCAGCCGTGCTACTCCTTTCTGGGCACATCAGGAACCCTGGACAGCGCCTACCTCCACGCCAGCGAAGTGCTCTCCCTCATCGCACGGCTGGCGGAGGTCGAGACATCGGTGTACCGGCTGGCGGTGCAGATCCGAAGAACGTTCCGGCGGGTGAACGCCCTGGAAAAAGTCGTTATTCCCTACCATAAAAAAATGCTGGCTTGGATATCCAACGTGCTTGAGGAAAACGACAGGGAAGATTTTACCCGCATGAAAATAGCCCGCGAGGAAACTGAGCGGGAAGGAGGATGGGACATATGAACCTGAGCGATGTACTGACATCTCTTTTGGCTGCCGAGGACGAGGCGGCGGATTCAGTGGAGGAGGCAAGGCGGAAAGCGGCCGACATTCTCCGGGAAAACAGGGAAAAATTTGCAGCGGACCAGGAAGCCCGGCTCACCGCGGCAAGGGCCCAGGCGAAAGCAATAGTGGAATCAGCCAGGCATTCCGCCGAGCTCGAGGCAGCCCAGATCGCCGATATGGGAATGCGGGGACGTCAGAAAATGAAGGATCATTTTTTGGAGAAGGCTCCACAGGTGGTTGCAAAGCTTGCGGAAGAGATCGCGGAGCGCTACGGGAAAAAAGGAGGGGCATAGGTGTCCTTTCTCGCCGTCGGAGAGCGGGCTGCAGTTTCAGCGAAGGCCCGCGTCTACAGGGGAAGACTGCTTTCCCCGGATGATTACCTCCGCCTCCTGGAGTTCGAGACGGTGGGCGAAATAGGAGCGTACCTGGCAAAATCCGAGGCGTACAGCCCCTATATTTCTGTCCCCTCTCCCGAATCTCTTCACCGTGGAGACCTTGAGGCGATCATCACTTCCGTCCCGCTTCTCGAGGAGATCCCGTTTTGCAGATATCTTGGCCCTGAGAGGTGCTCCCTTCTCCGGTCCTGGGGAGAACGGTTCGACGTGGATGTGATCAAGCGGGTGCTCCGGATGATCACTACGGGGATGGGCAACCGGGAGGCTCTCCGGAGAAGGGTGGCCACCGTCCCCATCACCGTGGCGAACGGTGAGAAACTCCTGGCGGCCCGGACCCTGAGGGATGTTCTCGATTCCCTTCGGGGATACCCGCTCTACAATATACTCTCCGAACCCCTGAAGCGCCTGGAAAAAGAAGGAGGCACCCTGTTCCGGGCTAAGATGGCCATGGACACTTTTTTTCTTACAAGGATCCTTTCCCGGGGCAGCAGGCTTCCGGGGAGCGAGGGTCATGGAGTCAGGCAGATCTTCGGGACCAGGGCAGATCTCATCAACATATACTGGATCTACAGGAGCAGACGCTTTTTCTCACTGACACCGGAGGAGGCTCTTGGGATGACGCTTCCCGTCCGCTATCGGATCAGCTTCGAGACGCTGAGCTCCTTCGCCTTCGCACCCGACGTTCCCTCCATGGTGAAGCTGATCCGGGAAAGCGTATACGGCGGGGCCTTCGGAACGAATCACAGTGGTGAAACGACCGAGGTCAACGAAATGACCCTCGAGCACAACCTCTACAGGATCCTCTGGAAAAATGCCTCGAAAATTTTCAGATCCGGTTCCTCGGGGGTCCATGTTGTGCTCGCGTACCTGACACTGAGAGAGCTGGAGGTGAAGGACCTGTTCACAATAATCGAAGACGTGCGGTACCACTATGACAAAAAGAAGGCAAGGGAATTCCTGATCCATCCTGCTGCGGCGTCCTTCGCCGGCCAGGAAAAGGAGGGTGTATCTCCGTGGCTGTCGTAGAAATGATGGGGATGTCCCTTATAGGCCCCCGGGAAGAGATAGAGTCCCTGGCGTCGGAAATGCTGTCACAGGGGAACTTCGAGCCTGTCCCCCTCGAGTATGCCCTTGAGAGGAGGACTGCTTCTCTCTCCGCACCGGGAGGTTCGAGGATCTCCACCTTCCAGAAAAATCCCTATGACGATCTCCTGGAAAAGCTTGTCCGCATATGGAAAGAAGCAGGGGCAGAGTTCCCTGAGGAACGGTCATGCAGCCGGTCCACCGCTTCTCTTTCCTTCGATGAGTGCTCCCGGCAGGTTCTTGACTCGGCAAAAAAACTCGAGATATGGAGAAAGCGTGCCGAGGTCCTGGAGGAGGAACGGGAAAAGCTCATGGCTGCCGGTGCTTTCCTCGACGCCCTGGCCTCCGCGGACAGGGACGTGGAAGAGACGCTGAAAACCAGGTTCCTCTCCATCACCTTCGGCCGCCTGAGTTCGGAAAACTTCAGAAGGCTTGAGGAAATGGCCGAGGTGACCCCGCTCCTGGTATTCCCGGTGGTGGCGGAAAAAGGATATGTCCTTGCCATCATCTTCTGTTCCAGGGACTACAGGGAGGAAGCCGAAAAAATATACCGGACGGTCTACGTGAAAGAGTATGACCTCGGGGATATTTTCGAGGGTGCCGGCGAGAATCTCCGCGACCGGCTCAGGGAACGCCGTTTTGACTATGAACGGGCCATAAGGGGGCTTCAGGACGCTCCCCGGAACTATTTGGGGAGGAGGCGGAAGGAGCTGGAGCGGCTCTACTGTGCCGTACACTCCCTCCAGAGAGTGTACGCCCTCTGCCAGAAACGGGGGGAGATGAGCGGCATTTTCGTCCTGTCGGGAGTCATCCCTGCTTCCACGCTGGAACAGGTCGGTGAAGCGGTTAACAGGCTTGGGCCGAATACCCTGCTGCTTACCGAAAAGGGGTCGGAACTGCAAAAGCGGGGGAAGCAGCTGCCCACTTTACTGAAGAA
>JAAYJB010000364.1 GCA_012523155.1 Synergistaceae bacterium
AACCTTCGGTTCGGGGGAGAACCCCCTCCTCGTATCCGTCCGCTCCGGTGCTCCAATTTCCATGCCCGGAATGATGGATACCGTCCTTAATCTCGGCCTCAACGACGAGTCCGTTGAATCCCTTGCCCGTGTGGCCGATGACAGGCGCTTCGCCTTCGACAGCTTCCGCCGCTTCATCCAGATGTACGGAAACGTCGTCCACGGGGTGAACGGAGACGCATTCGAGGAAGTCCTCGAGCACTTCAAGAGTTCCCTCGGCGTGAAATTCGACAATGAGATCCCCGCGGAAAAACTCGTGGAGGTCGTCGCCCGCTTCAAAGAGATCTTCAAAGAGAAAGCCGGGTTCGATTTCCCTGCCGATCCATGGCAGCAGCTCCGCAACGCCGTAGAGGCAGTTTTCAAAAGCTGGGGCAATCCCCGGGCCGTCACCTACCGCAGGCTCCACAAGATCCCCCATACACTCGGGACAGCCGTCAACATCGTCTCCATGGTCTACGGAAACCTTGGTGACGACTGCGGCACAGGCGTCTGTTTCACCCGCAACCCCTCCGACGGAACAAAGGAACTGTACGGGGAATTTCTCATAAATGCCCAGGGTGAAGACGTTGTGGCCGGCATCCGGACGCCTCTTCCCATTGTACAGATGAAGACCACTATGCCCGAGGTCTACAACGAACTCTTCGAGATCACCACCAACCTCGAAAAAGCCTACAAGGACATGCAGGACATCGAGTTCACCATCGAGCGCAACAAGCTCTACATACTTCAGACCAGGAACGGTAAACGTTCCGCCGGTGCTGCAGTGAAAATTGCAGTGGACATGGTGGCCGAAGGACTCATCGACAAAAAGACAGCCGTCGGCAGAGTCACCCCCGAGCAGGTGGAGATGCTCCTTCACCGCCAGGTCGACCCCACCGCCGAAAACGAAGTCCTTGCGAAGGGCCTACCCGCATCTCCCGGCGCAGGTGTCGGCGTAGTCTGCTTCGATGCTGACGATGCCGTTGAAATGGCAAAGGACGGCCAGAAGGTCATCCTCGCCAGGCCCGAGACATGCCCTGATGACATCCACGGTCTCTTCGCCGCGGAAGCCATCGTCACCAGCCGCGGCGGCATGACAAGCCACGCGGCGGTCGTCGCACGCGGCCTCGGGAAACCCTGCGTCAGCGGATGTGAGGACATCACCATAGACCTCAACAAGGAAACCATCACCAGGGGAGACAAAGTCATCCGCAAGGGCGACACCATAACCGTGGACGGCAGCACAGGCCGTGTCCTCGTGGGCGGCGCTCCTCTCATGGAAGCCTCATTCAGCGACGACTTCCAGACAGTTCTTTCCTGGTCCGACGAATTTGCCCGCCTCCAGGTCTGGGCAAACGGCGACACCCCCGAGGACGCGAAGCGCGCCCGGGCTTTCGGCGCAAAGGGGATCGGTCTGTGCAGGACCGAGCACATGTTCATGGCCACCGACCGCCTTCCCGTCATGCAGCGCCTCGTTGTGGCCGACACCTACGAAGAGCGCCTCGAAGCACTCGAGGAGCTCAAGGTCATGCAGGTCGAAGACTTCTACGGCATCCTTAAAGAGATGCACGGACTCCCGGTCATCATCCGCCTCCTTGATCCCCCTCTCCACGAGTTCATGCCCAAGGAGAGAGACCTCGAGGAAGAGCTTGCCGAGCTGACCGCCGACGGAAACGAGAACACTCCCGCTGCCGACAAGGTCCGTAAGATCATGGCCAAGGTCGAGGCCCTCAAGGAGTCCAACCCCATGCTCGGCTTCCGCGGATGCCGCCTGGGGATAGTCTATCCTGAAATCTCCGCCATGCAGTCAAGCGCCATATTTGAAGCCGTACTTCGCCTGGTGGACGAAGGCATCGAGATCCACCCCGAGATCATGATCCCTCTCGTGGGCGTGAAAACCGAGATGGAATTCTTCAGGAAGCAGATCGACGAAATAGCCAAAGACTACATGGAGAAATCCGGCAAGAAGTTCAATTACCTCGTGGGGACCATGATCGAAGTTCCCCATGCCGCCCTGGTCGCAGACCAGATCGCCGAGTACGCCGAATTCTTCAGCTTCGGCACCAACGACCTCACCCAGACGACCTTCGGCTACTCCCGCGACGACGCCGAGGGCAAGTTCCTCGGCCAATACGAGGAAAAGGGGATCCTTCCCGTCAACCCCTTCCACGAACTCGACAGGGAGGGCGTCGGTGTCCTCATGGAGATAGCCGTTGAAAAGGGACGGAAGGTCGATCCGAATCTTTCAATAGGCATCTGCGGCGAGCACGGAGGCAACCCCTCAAGCATCGCCTTCTGTCACACAGCAGGGCTCAACTACGTCAGCTGCTCACCCTTCAGAGTCCCCGTAGCGCGAATCTCCGCGGCTCACGCCGCCATGGGCAGGCTGAAGTAGAGGAAAACAGAAGCCGCGCCGGGTTTTTCCGGCGCGGCAACTTTTAAGAAAGGACCTGAGATCATGCCGCAAACCGGGAAAAAAGCACAATCAAAAGCAGCAGGCGGAACCCCGGAACGAAAGCTCCTCATCAGGGGACTTGCCGCTTCTCCGGGCCTCGCCGAAGGAAAGGTCGTCCTGGTCCCCGGATCTGCTGAGGCGATGAAGATTTCCGAGGGCGACATCCTCGTCGCCACCATGACCACTCCCGACATGATCCCCGCCCTTCGAAAAGCCGGGGCGGTGGTCACAGATGAAGGAGGGCGGACCTGCCATGCCGCCATACTCTCCCGTGAACTTGGCATCCCCTGCATCGTCGGAGCCGGCGAAGCCACGCAGATACTCACCGAGGGGCAGTACGTCATCGTGGACGCCACACGGGGCGTCGTATTCCAGGGGGAAGAGCATGCCGCGCCACGGTTTGAACCAACCTCCGCGTCTGCGGCAGCCGGTTCCTCTGCGAAGGATGTCACACCTGCGGGTGCCCCCGCAAAGGCGGCACCTGCGCAGAGCGTTACCGCCACCAAGATCTTCCTCAACCTCGAAGGTCCCGCATCGGTGGAGCGGTGCGCTCATCTTCCCTCAGACGGTGTAGGCCTTCTCAGGACCGAATTCATCTTCACCGGTGATATCGGCATTCACCCCATGCACCTTGTCCGCACGAAGCAGGAGAGCATCTTCGTCGACAAGCTCGCAGAGGGGCTGGCGGCTGTTGCAGCCGGATTTTCTCCCCGCCCCGTCCTCATGAGATTCAGTGACTTCCGCACAAACGACTTCCGCAAGCTCAAGGGCGGCGAAGG
>JAAYJB010000365.1 GCA_012523155.1 Synergistaceae bacterium
ATCCGATTACGATCCCTCTCGTGGGACCGGTGATTTTTGAAATATCCGCAGGGGCCTGGGAAATACCAATATTATCCGTCGCAGGAACGTCTTCCCCTTCCGAAACCAGGGGCCCTGTCCCTCCGGCCTCGGCATTTTGGTCCTGCCCCGGGGGCAGGTTTGTTTCTGCGGAAGATACGGGTTTTTCCGGTTTACTGATAACAGAACTGTCCCACGGCATATCCTCCGACTGCTTCATGAAACTGTACACGCCTCCCCCGAGAGCCGCTGCGAGGACAAAAAGTAAAAGAATAACGGGAAGCCTGCTTCTGCGCTCGTTTTTTCTCCTCCGCGGCCGGGCAACGGCATTGAATTCACGGTAACTTCTTTCAGCCTTGTCGGCGTTGCTCCGGACCCTCCTCCCCGGTTCACGGAGAGGACGACTGTCTTCATTTTCCTGCCGGGAGACTTCACGGAGCGGCGGATGACCATCTTCTGACACGGGGGCACCGCAGGATGTACAGTACCTCAGGCCCCCCCTGATCTCCGCACCGCATTCAGAACATTTTTCTTCCGCTTCCTCCCGGCTGCCGCGGTGTATGGTAAACTCATCATTTTCGATCATATCCGGCGAACCTCCTCTTTCAGCGCCTGTTGAAGATTCCGCGTACGAAACACTTCAAAAATATATTCCATTTTAACACTTCTTTTCGGCCCCCTATACCGTACTTTTCCCGAGGCGAAACGGAAGCCCCGCAGCTTTTGGAAATAAGGAGGGATTTCCCCGGGGAAGTGAAAGCAGAATACCTAAAGCAAAAATCGTTCAGGGAGAAACGCCGGATAATAACGGGAGGTGAACGGAAATCTATCTGATCTGATAAAAAAAGGGCGCCCAGACGGCGCCCCTTTTTTTCTATTCTGCTTTTTCTTTCCGGAGCATTTTTCCCCATGTATCCTTTAGAGCGACAGTCCTGTTAAATACCGGTTTTCCGGGCTCGGATCCTGGATCGGCGCAGAAATATCCCTGGCGCAGAAACTGAAATCGTTCCAAGTGTTCCGGAGAGGCAAGACCGGGCTCGACGAAACAGTTCTTCAGCACCCGAATGGAATCAGGGTCCAGGTAATCCCTGAACGTTTTACCCTCCTCCATCTCCGACATGTCCCTGAGCGTAAAGAGATTGTCGTACAGACGAACTTCCGCCTTTACTGCATGGGGAACGGAAACCCAGTGAAGGGTCCCCTTGACCCTTCTTCCGTCCGGAGCTTCCCCTCCCCTGCTCTCGGGATCATAGGTGCAGCGCAGCTCAATGATCTCTCCTTCATCATTTTTCACCACACCTGTGCATGTGACCAGGTAGGCATGTTTCAGGCGGACTTCACTGCCGGGAGAGAGCCGGAAAAATTTCTTCGGGGGATTTTCCATGAAATCGTCCCGTTCGATGTATATTTCCCGTGAAAAAGGAATTTCCCTGCTCCCGTCTTCCTGTTTCTCCGGGTTGTTCTCAGCCTCGAGCATTTCCGTCTTTCCCTCGGGATAGTTTTCTATTACTACCCTGACCGGGTCAAGGACGGCCATGGCCCGTCGGGCATCCCTGTTCAGCTCCTCCCGGATGACGTACTGGAGAAATTCAATGTCCACCATGCTGTTGGACTTGGAGACTCCGATTTCGGAACAGAAGCGCCGAATGGCCGAAGGGGTGTACCCGCGCCTTCTGATACCGCTTATGGTCGGCATCCTGGGATCATCCCAGCCGTTGACGATTTTTTCGTTCACAAGTGTGAGCAGCAGCCGCTTGCTCATTACGGTGTAGGTGAGATTCAGGCGCGCGAACTCAAACTGTCTCGGTCTGCAGGGAACAGAGACATTTTCGAGGAACCATTCGTAAAGCGGCCTGTGATCCTCGAACTCGAGCGTACAAATCGAGTGGGTCACGCCCTCAATGGCATCCTCGTATCCGTGGGCAAAGTCGTACATGGGATAGATGCACCAGTTTCCGCCCGTCCGAAAATGATCCCTGTGCAGGATCCGGTAAAGCACCGGATCCCTCATGTTCAGGTTTGGATGGGCCATGTCTATTTTTGCCCGGAGCACACAGAAACCATCCTCGAACTCTCCGCGCTTCATCCTGTCAAAAAGATCCAGGTTCTCTCCGACCGTCCTGTTCCGGTAAGGGGATTCCTTCCCGGGTGCCGTCAGCGTACCCCTGGTCTCCCGTATCTCATCCGCTGACTGATCATCGACGTACGCCTTTCCGTCCCGGATAAGTTCCAGCGCCCACTCGTAAAACTGCCGGAAATAGTCCGAAGCGAAGCAGAGGGCGTGCCACCTGAATCCGAGCCATTCAACGTCCCGTTTGATGGACTCGACGTATTCTGTTTCCTCTTTTGCAGGGTTCGTATCGTCGAAACGCAGATTGCAGGTACCGCCGAACTGTTCCGCCAGGCCGAAGTTCAGGCAGATGGATTTCGCGTGACCGATATGAAGGTATCCGTTCGGTTCAGGAGGGAAACGGGTCCGTATTTCGCTCACGACACCGTTTTTCAGGTCATCCATTATGATCTGTTCAATAAAATGAGGGCCTTTCGGGGATTGGGTCTCCATGGATTTCAAAACGCTCCTTTACGGTTTGGGAAATTGAATGAAAGCCTTTTTTTGCTTTTCTATTTTTGCACGGAGAGGGTGAATTGTAAAACTCAGCTTCCTCTGGCAGGAAGGGAGGGTTCCATGTGGAGAGAAATCTGGGCTTCATCGCCGAAACGGTTCCAGATGGCCTCCTCCACTTTCCTGGAGATATCGTGGGCCTCGGTCAGAGAGAGGCTCCCGTTCATCTGCAGGTGAACGTCCA
>JAAYJB010000366.1 GCA_012523155.1 Synergistaceae bacterium
CCGGCAACAGCTTTCGCCATGTATACATTCAGACCGACCGGAGGCGTAATTGCCGCTATTTCACTGAGTTTTAGAACAATAACTCCGAACCAGATGGGATCGTATCCCAAAGAGATGATTATAGGCATAAAAATCGGGAGAGTGAGAGCGTAGATTCCTATCTCGACCATAATCATTCCGAGCAGAAAATAGACTACGAGAATGCCGAAAAGAATGACCCACCTCGGGACGTCCCATCCCTGGACGAGCATCGCAAGTTCCGTCGGGATATCCGTCAGAGCGAAAAAACGGGAGAAGAAAAGAGCACCCACATTGATGATAAAAAGCATTGCCGTCGTATTGGCAGATTCGCGGAGAGGCTCGCGGAGGTCGGCGAATTTTTTTATGGATCCTTGGAACCACCCGACTATAAGAGTGATCAGGCAACCGGCGGCGGCCGCTTCCGTGGGGCTGAAGACCCCCCCATAGATACCTCCGAAGGTCACGAGAATGACAAGTCCAATGGGCATCATTTTTTTATAGCACTCCATTTTCTCCTTGAACGAGAGTTTTCCGAGAACCTCGGCTTCAGGAGCAAGATGGGGGTTTCTCTTCACTCTTATGAATATGGAGGCAGCGTAGACCAGGGCGGTAAAAATGCCCGGAATGACCCCTGCCGCAAAAAGCCTTGCTATGGATTGCTCGGTAAAAAGAGCATAAATAACAAAATTAATGCTTGGAGGGATCATGTTGGCGAAGGTACCCGCAGAAGCCACACAAGCTGCAGCGAAAGTTCTGTCGTATTTGTATCTTTCCATTTCCGGAAGGACCAGTTTTCCGAAAATCGCCGTGTTGGCAAGCGAAGAACCTGAAATCGCACCGAAAATAGCGGAGCCGAAGCAGGTAGCTACAGCGAGTGAACCCGGCCAACGCCTCGTCAGTTTGTAAAGCCCGTCATAAATAGCCTTTCCGAAGCCGGCCACTGCAGCAAATGCGCCCATGAGAATAAAAAGTGGTATTGAACACCAGTTCGGACTTGCAATTGAATGGTACATTGTCTGGCCGAGAAAGGAAAGTGCCGGGTCAAAACCCATGAGCAGCAAAACAGTCGCAAAGCTGACCAGGATAAAAGCCAGCCCAATCGAAACACCCATTCCCAGGGAAGCGAGAAGGGCCACAATACCGATGATTCCTACTGTTACGGGTTCCATCCACTTCACTCCATACGTAGTAGTTTTTTGTTTCGCTTTTCCCAGGAAAATCTCTTATACTGCATTGCCCCGCATTTCCTTCAAAAAGTCCAGGCTTTTGGAGAAGAGCTGGAACCAGAAGAGAACCAGCCCGACGACCATTACTGTCTTCACAGGCCATAGAAGCATGGGTTTCGTCCCCGTAACGCTGGCGCCGGTAACATAGGCTGATAATGCATCGCTGGCTCCCGCATAGAGCAGGAGACTTACTATCAGCAGTTCAATCACTGTACAAAAAAAACGGAGTTTTGTTCTCATTCCTGAGGGAAGCCTCGTCATTACTACCTCAAGCCGGACATGCTCATCCTTTTCTTCACAATGGGCCAGCCCGAGGTAAATAAGGATCAGCATTGAAAACACGGCCATTTGGAGAAGCCCCTGGATCGGCCTGTTCATCTCTCTTGAGATGATGTTCACAAGAAAGAGCACCATCATAATTGTCATCAGAAATCCGCCAAGCTCAGCTGTCAAACGGTTAATCTTCGTCAATATCTTTTGCATTCTCATACTCCTTGGCAGGCGAAATTCCCGGCTTAAAACACGGCCGGGAAAACGCGAACATGGTAATAAGCTGAAAATAATCGTGCACTGTCTTTATCGCTGTACGCCGGCCGCGGCAGAAAAACTTTTATCCGTTCCGCGGCCGGCTTAAAAAACCTTATTTCTCTTTTGCGATGCCTTCGTCGATAATGGCCTTCATCTGCTCCAGCATCTCCCTGGAGTTTTCTATGCCGTCCTCCTCCAGTTCGCTGCAGAAGATTTCCCTGAGTCCTTCGA
>JAAYJB010000062.1 GCA_012523155.1 Synergistaceae bacterium
AAAAAAAGACCTCTCCGGAGAGAGGTCAGATCATTTCAATCTATCTTCGTTTCGCAGCGTATTATCCTGGTTTCCGGGATATTACAGTTTTTCCTGTTCACTCCTGAGATCTATGGTTTTAAAAGCATCGCCCCTGAGCCTGGAACCGATAAAGTGCTCGATGATCGCGTCTTTTATCGTTTTAAGGCTGTCTCCTTTTCTGGCAGTGATCATATTGCTCTCGGCGATTTGGAGCAGATCGGCCTTTTTCAGTTTCATTGCGGTTAGAATTTTCTGTCCATCCTCACGGCTGGTGCAGAAAGAGAGCTGTTCCGCGGCGGATTTAAGGAATGATTCATCAATTGCTGCGGGAACGGATTTCGTTTTCGTTTCTTTTCTTTTCGCTTTCGCCTCCGTGACGAGCTTGAGTTCACCGGCCAGAAGAGCATCCATCTCCTCGTCGGTCAGTTTCTCCAGCACCGAGGCAAGTACTTTGAGAAGCTTGGGATACTTCGATTCGTTTTTCATGCTTCCATCCTCCCGAGAACTTCAGACGCCAGGTCATCAATTTCGTTCAGCACTTTCTGCTGAGCAGATCCCACACCTTTCCTGAGGATCACCGGCAGGGGTGCGGCCGTTACGTTCGAAAAAAAGGAACGGTTTTCACGAAGAATGGTCTCAAACAACGGATATTTTCGATTCCGGACAGCCGAGATATACGTCTGTTGAGCATTGATGGGATTTTTCCCGGCGTAAAACTGGACCATAGTGAAGAGCACACCCATCATGAGGGGATTGATATGGGTGAATTCAGGGTCATCACATATGTCCACATACCTGTTGTAGGTTTCTACAAGATCCTCCACCTTGTTGTTCAGATAGTCGATGCCGAGGGTGGAGAGGTAATCAGGGATAGTCGGGACTATCATGTAATCACTGGCTGCAATTGCTGTTTTTGTGACGATGTTGAAACTCGGCGGGCAGTCGATGAGCACAACGTCGTATCTTCCCTTGAGGGATTTGAGCCCCTGGGAGAGCCTGGAGTGGACCCGGAGAAAATTGTTCCTCAGCTCTCTTTCGGTGGATCCGCTTACCTTGCTGCTGAGCTCGATCTCGATATTTATAAGCGCGAGGTGAGAGCAGATCATGTGGAGCCTTCCGTCCCCTTTTATGGGCACTTCGGGATCGACGACAAGATTTTCCAGGCTGCAGTTGAAATCCTTGTCGATGAAGGCATCGTACCAGTTTTTTACTGTTTTCGTCTCGGAGTATTTTTGTTTCCATTCCTCCACGTGAAAGAATGAAAACGACAGGCTGCACTGGGGGTCAAGATCGATGAGCAGGACGCGTTTGCCCCGTTTTGCCAGGGCTGCCGCCAGGTTCCCAGTTACCGTGGTTTTCCCTACCCCGCCCTTATAGTTCATAACGGAAATAACCCGCATTTTCGTTCCTTCCTTGATAGGAGGAACGATCGATTCTCCCTTGCCTGGGATGTCAGCCATGGATCCCGAGGGTATGGAAGATTCGTGTTCTGTGGGGACAGTTTCTTCCGTTTCTTCCGTTTCTTCACTTTCTTCACTTTCAAAAGCCGTTTCAATAAGAGGT
>JAAYJB010000063.1 GCA_012523155.1 Synergistaceae bacterium
ATACCCTTCCGGATGATATGGGGATCACCGCGAGGGTCAGGGGAAAAGGGATCGTCGTGATAGCCGGATGCAGCCACTCGGGAATAGTCAATATCCTCAGGAGGGTGCAGTCTCTTTATCCGGAAGAGCCCATTGAGGGAGTGATCGGGGGCTTGCATCTTGTGAACGCCACCGAAGAAAAAATGGAAAAAACACTTGCGGGGATCCGGGAAATTTCTCCCGGATGGGTCGCCGCAGGGCATTGCACCGGATTCCCCATGCAGGTGAAGCTTTCCCTGTCCCTGGGATCAGGATTTTCTCCGCTGTGTGTGGGAAAAAGGTTTCTTGTCGAGGGCGACCCGGGAAAAGAATGACCGGATCGGCGGAATATACGGGGGGAACGCTCATATGGAGAGAAGGCGTTTCTCCCGTTCCGTCTGACCTGCTGCGCACGCAAGGCGCGAAGAATACGTCAGCCGTGCGATGACGAACGGGTCCCTGCAGGGTCCGCTTCGAGGATAGGCTCCTTTTTGAGGGGGAATGAAGAAAGCCCTGGCCTGCCGGAACAGGACCTGTTCTTCCATGGAATGCCACACTCTCATAAACAGCCCGTAAAGCTCGAAGCAGTCGCTCAGCCCGTAGTGTGCGAGGGGATCTCCCACGGTCTTCTCCGCCGATGAAAGGGTTACAGGGGAGGGAAGCCGTTTTTTCGCTTCCTGTACGGCCTCATTGAGGCGCGGCCACTTCCATCCTTTTCCGGGGCCTCCTTTTCTCTCTATCCGGCAGAAATCAGTGAGTCCGCGCATGGAACACCACCAGTTTCTTTTCCTGACGGCTTCAGGGGGAAGAAAAGAGGTATCGAAAGAAAGGTTGTGGACCACGATTCCCTCGGGATTCCACCTTTCCCAGAATGAGACAAGCCCGTGCCAGTCATCGAGAAAATGGGTCCCGTACTCTTCTTCGAGCCGCAGATGGCCGATCCGTCCGGTTGTCAGTCCATGAACCCTTTGGGTCTGCGGGTCAGGCCGTTCCTCGGGGAAATAAAACCTGTTGAAAAAATCAAGTATGTGTCCCTCTTCCGAAAAAACGATGGATGAGGCGGACACTACCGATGCCCCGCGAAAACCGTTCGTCTCCAGGTCAAAAACAGCAAACCTTCTGTTTGAAGCCATCTTTATGCCCTCCGTGTGCAGGATGCGATACTATTATGCCAGAATTCTACGTTTTACGGGAAAGGAAAGGGAAAAAATGCAGGCCGACATCCTCTCGAAACTTAAATCTTCCGCTGAATCCTGTTATATGTGTTCTCTTGCTGAAACCAGAAAAAAAGCAGTTTTTGGAGAAGGTCCCTTCGATGCTCCTGCTATGCTGGTAGGTGAGGCTCCGGGAGCTGATGAGGACGAGCTCGGTCGCCCGTTTATAGGCAGATCGGGCAGGCTGCTTTCGTCCCTCATGGAAGAGGCCGGGCTTCCGAGGGAGAAGCTATTCATCACGAACATGGTGAAATGCAGGCCGCCTGAAAACAGGCTTCCTGCAAGGAAGGAACTTGAGGCATGCAGACCGTACCTCCTGGCCCAGATAGCAGCGATCCGTCCTCTTCTTGTTCTTGCAGTGGGAAATGTGCCTGCAAGGGCGTTCCTTCATACCGGGGAAGGGATCACCTCCCTTCGGGGCAAATTCTATACTGCCGAATTGGAGGATTTTCCGTTTATGGTCCGTCCTGTGTTTCATCCCAGCTATCTTCTGCGGAACAGGAGCGTTGAGGAGGGAAAACCGGTCTCCGTGACGCTGGCTGATTTACAGGAAGCGCGGAAGTTCCTGGAAAAGGCTATCCCCGGATTTTGACTTCCCCTGCGAAAGGGGCAGCTATCTCCCTGAAGGCTTCCAGGAATTCAGGGGGAAAGGGGCGTCGATCGGAGAACTCCTGAGAAAGCGTATGCCCGGGCCGGAAATTCTGGAGTACGTACAGGGGAGCGCCTTCAATCATTTTGCCCATGAAGCAGGCATCCTCGAGGGAATGGATGCCCGGGACGAGTGTGGTCCTGAACTCGAAAGCTGTTTTTGAACCAAGGAGGAGAGAGATGCTTTTCATCACCGCTTCAAAGTTTCCGTCCCACCCTGAGGCAAGAGGATATTTCTCCCACGGGGCTTTCACGTCCATGGCGATATAATCGGCTTTTCCGGAGGCGAGCACCTGCTCGAGAACATCGGGGCGGGCTCCGTTCGTATCCAGCTTGATTTTCAGGTTTTCGGCGCGGATCAAATCGAGAAAGGGCAAAAGCCCAGGCTGTATCGTAGGCTCCCCGCCGGAAATGCAGACCCCGTCAAGAAAATTCTTCCGTTTCCTGAAGTCATCCAGTATTTGCCCTGCCGGA
>JAAYJB010000367.1 GCA_012523155.1 Synergistaceae bacterium
AGGGATTCAGCGGCAGCAGGCAAAGAAGAAGGGAAAGATGTCCTGATCTCTTCAAGCACCTCTTCGGCGGCCTTTTCATACTCCCTCCGCTCAAAAGTGTCCCCTGCCGTCGACGATTTTTCCAGAAAAAGAGCGGCCAGGCCTGGAAGAACATCCTCCCTTCCATCCTCCCTGAGGGCAAGGATGGAGCGAAGGCATTCGATGCCCCTGTCGAGATCACCGCTCGCCACGGAAAAGAGCAGGATCTGCGAGACGGCTCCGGCGGGAGAGGCCATTGGGTTCCAGGCCCTCCGAAGGGCTGTGTCGAAGGCGGGACCGAAGCGGCAGGATCGCCCGTAGGCGTCTGCGAGGCCCGCGAGAACAGAGTCAGACAGCGACACGGATGCAAGCCCCCTGTACAGGGAGACCGCAAGGGCGAGTGATGCGGCGTCATCCATGGCGGAATAGGCTTCCGCCAGCTCCAGGGCCACACGGAAGCTGCCGGGGTTTTCCAGGAAAGCCGCCTCTTTTTCCGACACAGTTCCCTCCCGGTTTTCTCTGTCATCCGGCAGAGGTTTTTTTACTGCGGGGGCTTTTTCCCTGGCACGGGCTCCCCCCTTTTTCACGGCAAACAGAAGGGACACCGAGGATCTCGCAGCAGGAAGGAGGTAAATATCCACCGCGTACCTTCCCTCGGGCCAGCTCCTCCCAAGGGTGAGCGAGGAGTGAAAAGTCACGGCGGATCCTTTGATCGGGCTGGCAACGGTGCGCTCCCCAAGCCTGACCCTTCCCGAGCCGGGCGGGGAAAAAAACCAGACAAAGCGGACAGCAGTGCCCGCTTCAACACCCCTCACCTCCGCCACGGCAAGGAATTCCTTTGCCGACGAGTCATAGGCTGAGACCCGACCTACCGGGGAACCGTCAGCACCCAACTCCGAAGCCAGGTACGTTTCAGCGATGACGGGAGTTGCTTCCCCTTCTCCGGGGGAGAAACCGAATAAAAACATAAGGGAAAAAAGCAAAATGAGCCATAAGGCCGCCTTCTTCATGTAGATCCCTCCCCCGGGATACGGGTATGTACGCTCCTCCGGCGGCAATCTTTCCGGGAAGCATTTTGCGAAATTGTATCACTTGTCTGTCCGGCAAGGAAGGTACGGGCTGGAGGGATTCCTGAGAAGGGTCTCTATGAAGCTGAAGGCTTCCTCTTTCGAAGCGAAGCCGGGATGGAGCCTTCGCAGCTTAAGGGCGGCCAGGAGTTGCCCGAGGAAGGGGCCGGGCGCAAGGGAGAAACGGTTCATGATCTCCCCTCCTGTCGGGAGGACATCCTCCCGGAGAGCCCGGGCTGCCATGGAAACATATAGTGCCCTATTCTCGCTCCAGCGGCGGAAATGGGGCTCACCGACGAAAAACTGCCGTGACAGGAGAAAGAGGGAGTCCATGAAATGAGTTCCCCTGGCCTCGAAAAGGGCCGCCATTCTTTCAGGCTCAGGGGAGCCCAGGGGAAGACGTCGCTGCCTGACAAGTTCCGCTGCCTCCAATGCGGCCCGGTCGGGCCATTTCCATGCAGTGAGAGCAGCCTCGGCAGCGGAGGATCCGTCATCGGCCCGGGAAGAACCCCCCCATGGAAGTGAAAAGAGAGCCGCCGCGCGCACTTCGATATCTGCACCTTCCTGTGCCAACCCATCCAGGATCCTGCACAGTCGGGAGAAGTCGAATTCCCTTGAGGGCATCCCGGGAAAAATAAAGTCCAGAAGGCCGCACTCCCGGACCATTTCAAGGAAAATCCGGGGATTCCCCTCCAGGCCCAGACGGATCTCTCTCCCGACTCTTTCGGGAGCGCACTTCTGGAGGGAGGGACGTGCCTTCCTGCATGCAGCAGCTGTCTCAGAAACAGGGACAAATCCGGGAAGAACAGCAGCAAACCGGGCGAGGCGAAGCGCACGGAGAGGATCTTCCGCCAGCCTCTCCCGGGCCGGTCCGTTAAACCTGAGCACCCTCGAGGCAACGTCAGCCATAGACCGTCTGCTCCCCACCACTTCTCCCGTCCGGCGGAGGGCAAGGGCGTTCACGGTAAAGTCCCTTCTAGAAAGATCATCCTTCAACGATCCTCCTGAGTAGGAAAACACCTCGCAGTGCCCCTGTTCAAGGGGGAGAAGGAGTACTTTCATCCCCTCAGGGCCCAGGAGTCTGCCGGC
>JAAYJB010000368.1 GCA_012523155.1 Synergistaceae bacterium
CTACTGCGGGAACTGCAGTCTTTCCCCGTGCGATTATATCGAGCGGCACGATTTTGAACGGGACTGCCTGGGGAACCGTATTCCGTGCGGCTCATGCCCCTGGAGCCTCGGTGTGCTGCAGTGCCTGCGATAAAATAAGAGGCCTGCCGGGCCGGTTTTTTTCCGCTGCAGGCCATGTGGTGCCCCTCTTTCGTCCTGCTGATGTATCCGGCCATTGGAATCAGATAACGGGAACCTTAGCTATAGTCCGTCTTCTTTTTTTTCTGTTTAAGTGTAGTGACGCGACAGGTATAATGAGGCTGCCCCCTGCCGTGCAGATGCTGAAAAAACTCCCGGCAGGCCGGCAGCCAAATCTTCTGGAGGTGGAGAAGCCATGATCATCGTCAGCGCAAAATTTACTGCAAAACCCGGAATGCGAGACAAAATAGTCGAAATGTCCCAAAAGGCCATCGGGCTCACGAGGAAAGAGAAGGGGAACATCAGCTACACCCTTTTCAAGAGCTCAGACGACGACACCACTCTCATGTACTTCGAGGAGTGGGAAAGCCTGGATGCCCTGAGGGCCCATCTGAAGACGGAGCATATCCGCGAGGCCAGGGAGGCGCGGAAGGACCTCCTTGACGGCGGGGTAACCGTCCGGGTGTTTGAGTCAAAGGAAGTGGCGCTTTAGGCCGTATTTCGTTTACTCTTTATGAAAACTGAAAATTTTGATGCGGTAATAGTGGGCGGTGGACTGGCCGGTCTGGCGGCAGCCCTGGAGGCCCGAAAGTCAGGGCTGAACGCGGCCCTCCTCTGCAAGAGCAGAGCCGGCAGGAGCGGCAACACTCTGGTATCGGGAGCTTCTCTGAGCGTAGTCAATGGTGACAGGGAATCCGGGGATTCTGAGGCGTTGATGGAGAAGGACCTGCTCGATTCCGGCGCCGGGATCAGCGATACAAGGCTCTGCAGGGTGTTTTCGATGGAATCCGGGAAAGCGCTTCAGGAGCTGCGGGACTGCGGCGTGACATTTAAGGATTTTGGAGGGAAACCACTGGCAAAGCAGCCTCCGGGACATTCCGCAGCCCGGTATTTTCCTTCCGAGTACAGGAATCTTCCCTATACGAACCGGGGACTGGCGCTGACAGTTCCCCTGGCAGAAAAGGCCGCCGGGGACGGAATTTCGATCCGCGACAGAATGACCGCGGTCAGGCTTTTGAAGGGAAAAAACCGGATCTGCGGACTTCTGGCAGTTGACGGCAATTCAGGGGAACCTGTATTCTTCCGGACAGGTATCGTGATCCTGGCTGCCGGAGGAGGAGCTTCCCTCTTCGCCGCCAACAATAACACAGCTGATGTTTCCTGTGATTCTTACGGCCTGGCGTATGAAGCCGGGGCGGTCCTGCGGGATATGGAAATGGTTCAGTTCTATCCGAGCATGATGTATGAGCCGTTCCGCGTCACTATCTCGAATCCTCTTTTCGGTGACGGGGCAGTTATGAAAAACTCCCTGGGGGAACAGTTTCTCTTCAGATACAGTGACTCAGGCAATCGGGCCACGCGGGACGTTATGGCCCGGGCGGCATGGAGGGAAATTGTCGAAGGGAGGGGTAACCCGAAGTACGTCTTCGTTGACTGTTCGGGAATAGAAAAAGAAAAGCTGGAGGGACGATACGGAGAACTGGCGGAAATCCTGAAAAAATATGGAATCGACGTTTCTCAGGACATGCTTCCGGTAGCGCCGTCAGCACATTTTTACCTCGGGGGCGTAGTGATAGACGAAAGATGCGCCACCTCCGTAAGAGGTCTTCTCGCATGCGGTGAGGCCGCGGGCGGACTGCACGGGGCGAACCGCCTCGCAGGCACGGCACTGGCGGAGGCCTTCGTTTTCGGAAAAAGGGCAGGAAGGACGGCTGCTGAAATTTTCAGGATAACTCCGGACGCCCCGCCGGCGCCGGATGAGGAAATGCGGTTCCCGGAATTCAGGGACGGCATACCTGTCAGTGAACTGACGGAATCACTCCGGAATTGCATGTGGAGATCAGCCTCGATCATCCGGAACAGGGACTCATTGGAAAAGGCCCGGCAGGAGGTTGACCGGATCGGCTCCCTCAGGGGCGAAGCAGGGATCCGGAATGCAAGGGAAATAGTGGATCATTTTTCCCTTAACGCCATGATTGCGGCAGCCCGAATGCTTATTTCCTGCAGCATGCTCCGGGAAGAAACCAGGGGAGCATTCTGCAGGGAAGAGTTTCCTGAAACAACGGAAAGATTCAAGGGCAGTTTCTTTGCGGCCAAAAATACAGATGGAGAAACGGGATTCCGCTTCGTAAAAAATTCCGGTTGAAATAGGGAGCGTGTGCAG
>JAAYJB010000369.1 GCA_012523155.1 Synergistaceae bacterium
CTAGAGCATCCACTATTGTTTTTATATTGTATAACCCAAAACCGGAAAGTTCAGCTTTTTTTCTCGTAGTAAACCCTTTCCGAAAAAGATTGGATGCAGTTTCGTCTGTCAGGGTACCCGCATTGTCGCAGACGTTTATAAGAATTTTCCCAGATTCATCAAAAATAGAGAAGTCGATCCGGGAAGATTCGGTGACACCCTGCTCGCATATCGCTTCTATTGCGTTCTGAAGAAGATTCCCGACTATTATTACCAACGACCGGTCATTGATTCTTTCGCCATGGTCGCGGCAGAAACTTTCCGGATCAAGGACGAAACGGATACCGAGTTCCCTGCATCGGCCGGCCTTACCCATGAGAATACCGCATATTGCGGCATTTTTTATCCGTTCCGCCATAAACGCCTGGGCTGAAAGGGTCGAGTCTGTTTCTGAGGAAATGAACTCAATAGCGCGATTGTACTTCTGGAGTTGGATGAGGCCCAGGATAGCCTGCAGCTTGTTCATGAATTCATGACCCTGAACGCGAAGGCTTTCCACGTACGTTTTAACGCCTGTGATCTCCTCTGCCATGGCCTGGAGTTCCGACATATCCCTCAGCGTTATTATGGCACCCACTGTTTTGTTTCCCTGAAGGACCGGCGCCTTGTTGCAGGAGACGAGAGCGCCGTTGAGATTCTGCTGATGATTGTAGACAGGTCTTCCTCCGGAAAGAACCATTTTTGCCGATAATCCGGGAACGCACAGTTCTGCTTCCATGCCGACAGTTTCAGGACCGATTCCGAGTAGCTTCTGTGCTGACATGTTGATCATTGTTATTTTCCCGTCCCGGTCCACAGCCAGTATGCCTTCCCTTGTGAAGTCAAGTATCTTCTCCCGCTCTTTCACCATTCTTCTTACTTTCCTCTTCAGTATGATGTTCCATGCAAGTATTGAAAGAAGCAGGAGGGCCGCTGCACCTGCGGCCCTCCAAAACTGCCCGGGGCTGAAAACGGACGGTTCATACTCTTTCGTCCACTTATTCCAGATTCTTGACATCTCACCCGAGCGCTTCATCTCTGATAGTGCTCCGGCAAGCTGGACTGCGAGGGCAGACTGTCCTTTCAGAACAGAGATTCCTTTAGAAATGGTGAAAAGAAACGGGCGTGCAGGGGTGACCGATTTTTCTGCGCCGATTGTCCTTGAAGCTATTATTCCCTGGTATGCTCCGAGAAAAGCCGCCTCCCCCCTGTTTCCGAGAAGGGCAAAGAGAGCGGATTCTACGGTTTGTTCTCTCAGGATCCTAACATTCAGTGCTGTGGAATGAAGATAGCGTTCTTCGGGAGAATCACGAACGGTAATTACGTTTTCCCCCCTGAGGGTGTTCAGATCCCCGGTTTCCGCCCCTTTGAAAAATGCAGTTCCGGGCTCCTGGAAAAAGGGCATTGAAAATACGTAAGAGAGAAGCTCCTTGCCTGAAAACCTGTGGCTTAAAAGCTCAAGTTCATCCAGAAGGCCGGGGTCTTCAGGATCGATGTTCCGTGCAGGCAGGTATCCGAAAAGATCCGAATCCGTTGGGGTGGGGAAGATCGTTCCAGCCACAATATCAGATTTTGAAAGGTGGATCGATCTCCTCGCGTCGTTCCTGTCGCCCATGGAGATGGAGAACTTGAGATCCTCCTTTTTCCCGAGTGAGGAGAGTATATCCACGTATATTCCCTTGAGTTCCCCGTCTTTATTTCGGAAGATATATGGTGTACCGGAGTCAAGGCACAACACATGATATGTTCTTCCTCTTTCGCCGCCCACTATTTTCGGGGAATGGAAATCGCACCAGCCCGAAGAAGGAGTGAACCATGCGAAAATGAGAACTGCCGCCAGAAGTGCTTTCCTACCAAAGGTCAATTATGGTCGCCTCTCTAATGAGGAGATGTGCGATTTCTACGTATATACGGTGCGCTTCCTGCATTTTTTCGTGAGCCTTCTGATTGAACCATTCTCGGGGTATCTCTTCTGCTCTCCTTGCAAATGCGGCTCCCTCCGTTTCCCAGTCCAGAAAGTCCCTGTGGTTTTTTTCTTCCAGCGGGTCCCGGAGTGATTTCAGCGTTTGTATCCCTCTTTGGTAATTCGAGTTTGCGAGGGATGACACAAGAAGGAATGTCCATCGTGCCGAGTCAAGGGAGAAATTCTCTTTCTCGAAGGTGCTCCAGCTTTCAGGTGTTTTTGAAGTGCCGGCGTAGAGGGGAATATAGGTGCTGAAATGGGGCAAATCAAGGGAGAACCAGAGTATTCCTCCGATGGGTGCGGGCAGCCAGGACCGTGACTGGGAGATGAAGCTGTACGATGTTTTCGCTGCTATTGGTCTCATATATGGAATGTTCAGGAGTTCCCGGGTCGCCCTGTCGGGAAAGGGAGTTGCCTTTGGACTTTTCAGGAGGTTTCGGTTTTCTCCAGGGATATACCATGTGGCATTTTCCTCCATTGAAAAGGGAGTCCCTTCCATGGTGGAGCGGAAAATTTCAATTATTTCCCTGACGGATACCAGTTTTTCCGGTGCAAAGGAAAAAGGGTATGAATCGGTTTCTGCGTAAGGATCCCATTTTTTTGACGGCATTAGGTGTTTATGGATATAGTGCAGTCTTCCCCTGACCCACATGGAGGACGGTGACCATGGACCGGTTTCGGGTGCATACGTTTTTCTCCAATTGAAGGGTTCACCTGAGGCAGGATCATACCATCCATGCCGGATTGCAGGTTCTTTGTACCCTGGAGAGAAGAGAAAATCAGGATTTTCTTCATCCACAATATCGATGCGGCTCACGTTGCAGAGAATTGCCGCATGGTTTTCCGGTACCTTCCTTGCCACCCAGATGGCACCTGGCCCGGACTCCGGCGTCCAGTCAAAACCGGTTCCCATGATCTCCATTATCCAGGCCTCTGAAGGATCGGTAACGGAAAGTGACTCGCCGTCGTTGGCGCACGAACCGAGAAAACCATACCTCTCTGCAAGATTTCCTATAAGCAGTACGGCTTCTTTTGCTGTTCTACAGCGTTGAAGGGCGATGATCATGAGCTGCTCTATGGTCAGTATTGCTCCTCCTTCTCCGGGAAAAGTCTTGAGTTCATCTTTTTGACCTATGGTGGATTCACCTATGGCGAGCTGGTGTTCATTGAAACAGGAATATGCGGTCCTAAAATAGGTGTATGTTTCAGCGGACTGTGGAATGTGTCCAAGCACCATGGGTGGAAGAGGCTCATCCCCGAGAAGCCCGAAATACACGGGCATTGTTGTTCCATCGGGGTGGATCGCACCAGGAATTATCCGAAGGTTTGCATCATACCATCCGTCGGCTGTCTGTGAATTCATGACGGAACCATCTTGGGTGGCTTCCCTGCCCACAATGATACTTGTGCAGGCATTTGCCGGGATTCCGGCAA
>JAAYJB010000370.1 GCA_012523155.1 Synergistaceae bacterium
ATGAGCTCGGCAATCACGGACCTGCGTCCCTGAAGCAGAGCCACGGCCGAGTCGTCGCAGCTGCTCTCAATACCCAGGGTCAAAAATGAGTCTTCGGGTCCGGTCATCTTTTCGGATACTCCAGTTCCGTTGAATATTCCCCTACGGAGAAGCTTACGGATTTCCCCTTTACAGCAGCATTGGGGATAACAACTGCAAAATCCGCCGTCAGCCCTGCAGGCAGGTCACCCACTGGAACATAGTGTTTGTTCGTCAGAACGTCGGCAGGGGTGAGCACATGAGAGCCTATTTTGATCATTGAATGGTCGAGGGTAAAATTGTTGATAGTCTTCAGCCGTATAATGAACAGTTTCTTTTTTCTCGCTTCCCTGCTCCCGTAATATCCGGTCTGTGTCTTCAGCCAATCCGGAGCCGTCTGGTCTCCCCATGCGGCCTCAGAAAGTTTTCCATCCACATAAATGAGGGCAGCCTGGGCCCTGGCGCCGATAACAAGGTCTCCCAGGACTTCACCGTCGATCCAGAGCACGGCGCTCCTTTCGTCGAGCAGGGTTTGGAGGTCCCCTGAAGCCTCAGCCGCACCTCCCGGCAAAAGTATAAAGACCAGAAGAAACACGACGACAATATTTCCGTACCATTTCATGACCTACTCCTCCCCTTCCCCTTTTATTACTGGACCGCCGGACGTCCTGCCCACAGCTCCACGGATCCATCTCCATTCCTGGAACCCCATCATCCACGTGAACACTCCATAGACCAGTGCGGACGCAAAAAAAACGGCAAAAACCCAGAAACTCCTGAAGGCAATTCCTTCCCCGGCAGGATAGGGCATCAGAGCCGTGAATGCAAGAACGGTCCCCGCTGTTGCCAGGAGGCAGCCCGTCATTTTTGCGCACCACTGTACAGAAAAGATGCCGAGCCGGACACCCAGGTTGCCGGAGAGTAGGTAAGCCCCCACCGCACCTGAAAGCGTGAATGAAAGAGAAGTAGCGAGGGCAAGGCCTCCGTATGACATCGGCTTCATCAGCACGAGGGAGAAAAGCAGTGTGGATGCAACACTTGAAAAGGTAACCTTCAGGGCCGCCCGGGGCAGGCTGCGGGCATACAGGCCCCGCATTACCACTGTGGAGCACGCCATTCCGGGAAGTCCCAGGGAGTACATGGCAAGGGAACGGGCTGTCCCCTCCCAGGCCCACTGGCCGAACGCTCCCCTTACAAACAGCAGGTGGATCACTTCCCGTGAGACGAGAACGCTGCCCAGGGTCACAGGAAGGACGACGAAAAGTGCAAATCGCAGGGAATCGCGCATAATGTCCCGAAACTCATCTACTTCTCCCGAAGCGCACCTGGAAAGCTGGGGCAGGACAGCCTGGGAGATCGCGATCACAAAAAGTCCAAGGGGGAGCTGAATGACCCTGTTGGCATAGTTCAGCACGGATATTGCCCCCTCCTGGAGGAAAGAAGCCAGCATTCTGCTCAGCACGGGGTTCACCTGGTTGAGTGAAAGCCCTGCAGCGTAGGGAAGGAAAAGGGAAAGCATTTTTCTCAGATCGGTGTCATGCAGGTCAGGACGCTCCGGTGAGAGAAGGATCCCCATTTTCCGCGTCCATCCCCATTGAAGGGCAAACTGGCAGAAACCTCCAGCCAGCACAGCCGCTGCAAGTCCCCATACTCCCCACGAGGAGGCAAAAAGGATAACCATGACGATATAGATCACAT
>JAAYJB010000371.1 GCA_012523155.1 Synergistaceae bacterium
CAGCTGGAGGGATCGGTTCTTTTCATTTTCCAACCTGGAGAGGAAGGCTGCCCCGACGGTCCCGGGGGCGCAAAAAGGATGCTTGATGACGGCGCCTTCGACGATCCTGTACCATCCGCCATGGTGGGACTGCACACGGGCTGCATCTGGAAGGATTTTGTCCCCGGGGAGATCGGATACCGTTCCGGCGGCATCATGGCCTGCATGGACCGCTTCGAGATACTGGTGAAAGGAAAGGGTTCCCACGGGGCATATCCCCACGGCTCCATCGACGCCATCTCCATTACCGGGCAGCTCATCTCCGAGCTCCAGACCATAGTGAGCAGGGAGATCGATCCTCTTGAGCCGGCGGTTGTGAGCCTCGGCGAGGTACATGCCGGAACGGCCTTCAACATAATTCCCGGGGAGTGCAGGATCACGGGAACGGTGCGGGCGCTGAACCAGGAGACGCGTGAATTCCTTGCCCGCAGGATCGAGGAGGTCGCGTCCGGGGTCGCCTCGAGCATGAGGGGAAGCATTGAGTTCAAATATGGATGGGAAGGCCCTGCCCCCGTGATGAACGATCCTTCCATGACGGAGGAACTAAGGCTGGCCGCCGCGAAGATCGTCGGAGAGGAAAAGGTCCGGGAAATTGCCCGTCCATCCATGGGCGGCGAGGATATCGCCTTCTTCCTTGAAAAGGCACCGGGAACATTCTTCTATCTCCCCGGCTGCAATGAAGAGAAGGGACAGACCTGGCCCCACCACAACAGCAAATTCGACATCGACGAGGACGTACTCTGGATAGGTCCTGCCGTCATGGCCACCATGGTCTTCGATTGGCTCAAAAAACAGGCCTGATCCGGCGGGAAGGAACGATCTTTTTTTCACAATACGTAGTTTTACCTACTTTACACTCTTTGAAAAAAGTGGTAGCATCCCAGATATAATGCTTTGAATACAATCGTTTTTCCAGTTAATTTTCATTGATTAATGGTTTGGCCCGGTTCCCGGGCTGATTCATTCTATCCCTGAACATCGGGGCCGGCGGTTTCTGCCGGCCCCGCCTCCTTCTCCCCATGTCTATAAATTATCTCGTTGTACAAATTCCTTTTTTCCTGTATATTCAAATATGCCCTGTCCTGAAACGCATTTTTCTGCAGCCCTTCTCCGCCCTGCCATGAGAGATCGCATTCCAGGCGGGCATCTTTATTTCCCCCTGCGCTACACCTATCTGAAGGAGGTTGAATATATTGGGTCTTCTGTCGAAAAAACGAATTGCAGGCCTGTTCGTAACTGCTGTCCTTGCAGCCGGGGTATATTTCTTTACAGCCTCCGGGCCTGGGCAGGAGAAAACTCCTCCCCCACCCGCTGCGGCGCGACCGGTAAAATACATGACCATAGCCAGAAGAGAATCCGGCGGGGAACGGATTTTCCCGGGCAAAATTGTGGCATCTCAGAAGGTCAATCTTTCCTTCAGGGTTTCGGGCCAGGTCATCGAGCTGCCCTCGGTCAAGGGGGTCTTCGTTGAAAAAGGGACGCTGCTCGCGCGGCTTGACCCGAGGGATTTCAGGGTGCAGCTTGCGAACGCACAAAGCGACCTCGGCAACGCGAAGGCCCAGCTATCAGCCATGAAGGCAGGGGCACGGAAAGAGGAGGTCGCCATGCTTTCCGCGAAGACGGAATCAGCAAGAGCCCAGATGACCGATGCCATGACCACCATGGAAAGGGTGGAAAAACTGTACAAGGCAGGCGGGTTTTCCAGGGCAGAGTACGACAAGGCACGGACATCCTACCAGGTCGCCCGCTCCGCGTACCAGAGTGCCACGCAGGAACTGGCAAAAGCCCGGTCAGGCGCCAGGACCGAAGACGTATCCGCCATGGAGTTCACCATCCAGGGTATCGAAGGACGGGTCACCGCTGCGGAGAACGCCCTCAGGGACACTGAGCTCAGGGCTCCCTTCAGCGGGGTGATAATCGACAGGTATGTTGACAACAACCAGAGCATCCAGAAAGACCAGTCCATCGTCAGCCTCCAGGATCTCCAGTCCCTCGAGGTCTCCATCTCCGTATCCGAACGACTTGTGGCAATGACGGGAAAAACGGATTACGGGCCCGTCTCCGCACGGTTCAGCGCCATTCCCGAAAAACGTTTCCCCCTGGTCTACAAGGAAGCTTCCGCCTCAGCCGATCCGCAGACCCAGACCTACCCGGTGACATTCTCACTGGAAAAACCTGAAGAGATCACTGTCCTGCCCGGAATGACGGTGGACGTGATCGTCTCGGGGCTCGGACATTCCGCTGACATTCCCCTGGAGGTACCCTCGGAAGCTGTCTTCGCGAAAGAGGGAACCGAGCACTACGTGTGGAAAATAGTCGGGAGCGATTCTCTCACGGTATCCGCCGTTCCGGTCAGTGTGGGCGGGTTCCGGGAGGACATGGCCGAGATCCGGGGGGATCTTGGACCCGGTGACAGGATCGTCACCGCCGGAGCCTCCTTCCTTCTGGAAGGGGATCCCGTAACCCTGTACACGGGACCCCGCCGATAGCTGAGGGCCGTCATGAACTTCGCCGATTTTTCCCTCAGGAAAAGCACAATTATGTGGTTTCTCACTATCCTGATCGCCATCAGCGGGATCTGGGCCTACGGAAAACTGGGAAAGCTGGAAGATCCCTCCTTCACTATAAAGACAGCGGCAATAAGCACTCCCTATCCGGGAGCATCGCCCCGGGAAGTTGAAGAGGAGGTGACGTCCCTCATCGAATCAGCGGCCCAGAAGCTCGGGCAGACAGACAAGGTCAGGTCGCTGTCGAAGGAAGGACTGTCACTGGTGTACGTGGACATCAAGGATACATTCACGGCAAAGGATCTCCCCCAGATATGGGATGAACTCCGCAGAAAAATCACAGATGTCCAGTCCAGCCTTCCCCCGGGGTCGGGGCCATCGGTGGTGAACGATGACTACGGAGACGTCTACGGCGTTTATTTCGCCCTCACCGGAGAGGGCTACTCTTTCCGGGAGCTTGAGGATCACGCGGATTTCCTGCGGCGGGAACTCCTTCTCGTCCCCGGGGTGGCCAACGTGGATATTGCAGGCATCCAGCAGGAGACTATATACCTGGAAGTGGACCGGACGCGGATGGCCTCCTTCGGAATATCAATGGACGAGATGTTCAACCTCATCTCGGCGCAGAACATCGTGACCGGCGCCGGATCGGCCCGGGTCGGCCCCGAATACCTGCGAATCGCGCCCACCGGATATTTCTCTTCCCTTGACGTGCTCGAAAACCTTCTTCTGCGCGGAGGGTCGGGGCAGACCCTCCGCCTCGGAGATATCGCCCGCATCTACAGGGGATATACCGATCCTCCGAGAAACGCCATGCGGTACAACGGCAGGCCGGCGATCGGTATCGGAGTCTCCAACGTGGACGGCGGCAACGTGATAACCATAGGCGAAGCGGTGAACAATCGCCTGCAGGAACTTCTGCCCCGGACGCCTGTCGGCATGGAAATGCACCTGATCTATTACCAGGCCGATACCGTCAGTGACTCCATCAAAAACTTCATCGTCAACCTTCTCGAGGCACTCGCCATCGTGCTCGCCATCCTCCTGATCTTCATGGGACTGAGGAGCGGACTGCTTATCGGAGCCATGCTCCTGCTCACTATCCTTGCAACATTCGTTGCCATGAAGATAACTGCCATCGACCTCCACAGCATCTCGCTCGGAGCGCTCATCATCGCGCTGGGCATGCTCGTGGACAACGCAATAGTGATCGCTGACGGCATCCTCGTGGGAGTCCAGCAGGGAAAGGATGCCGAAACTTCAGCACGCGAAGTCGTGGAACAGACCCAGATGCCCCTTCTCGGCGCCACGATCATCGCTGTGATCGCCTTCGCCCCCATCGGGCTCTCTCCGGACAGCACGGGTGAATTCTGCAAGAGCCTCTTCCAGGTCGTGGGAATTTCCCTCATGCTCAGCTGGGTGCTCGCGGTCACAGTCACACCGCTGGCCGGCGCCGCGATTCTGAAGGCCCCCGGATCCGGCGAAGGAAAAGACCCCTACGATACACTCATTTACCGGACTTACCGGGGATTCCTCCGACTCTGCCTCACCCACAGGAAGACCGTCATACTCGCTGTACTCGCCTTACTGGCACTTTCACTGGCAGCGTTCAGCAAGGTGGATAAATCATTCTTCCCCAACTCCACGAGCCCCATGTTCACCGTGGATTTCTGGAGGGCCAGGGGATCAGGCGTTGAGGCAACCCTTGCCGACGGGGAAAAAATGCAGCAGTTCCTCGCAGCGCAGCCCGAGACGAAATCAGTCGCAGTCTACGCAGGGGAAGGAGCCCTCCGGTTCATCCTCACTTACACTCCGGGAGACCCCGCTTCAAACTACGGTCATCTTATCGTGGAGGCCCATGATTCAGAAGGAGCCGAGACACTGAAAAAAAGGCTCGGAGACTTTGTGGCCGCTGAAATGCCCCATCTCGACCCGAGGATCCGCTCCTTCAGCAAGGGGACCGGGGGCGGTGCCAAGGTCCAGGTCCGTTTTCTCGGCGAGGACTCCTCCGCCCTCCGCAGCATCCGCGATAAAACAGTGGCCATAATGAAATCCGACCCTGACAGCATCAACATACGGGACAACTGGGGAGAACGTGTGAAGATAATCCGCCCCGTGCTGGACGACAATGTTCAGGAACTCGGACTGACCAGGAGGGACGTGGCCAACGCCATCAAAACATCCTATACGGGTATCCGCGCCGGGATCTTTCGGGAAGGGGAGAAACTCGTGCCCATCGTCGCCCGCCTTCCCCTGAAGGAACGGGGAAACGTGGAAAACCTGGAGGAGACCCAGATCTGGAGTTCTATCTCCCGCAGGTATATCCCCCTCGCACAGGTTATTTCCTCGGTCCTCGTGGAGGCGGAGGATCCCATGATCTACCGGATCAACAGGATGAGGGCCATCACCGTGGAAACCGACAGCGGATCGGGGGCTGCGGGGGCTCTTTTCGGGAGGCTTCGGGAAAAAATCGAATCCATTCCACTCCCTGCCGGAGTGACAATGGAATGGGGAGGAGAATACGAAAACTCCCGGAAAGCGCAGGGAGGTCTCATGGGCATGATCCCCGTGGCCTTCATGGTTATCGTGGTGATCCTGGTCGCCCTTTTCAACGGGATCCGGCAGCCGGTCATCATACTTCTCTGCCTTCCCCTGTCCATCATGGGCCTTTCCGTGGGACTGCTCGTCATGGATAAATCCTTTGACTTCCTGGCACTCCTGGGTTTCCTGAGCCTGGCCGGCATGCTCATCAAGAACGCCATCGTGCTCATCGACCAGATCGACCTTGAGATCAGGGAGGGGAAGGCACCATTCAACGCCATCCTCGATTCAGGGGTCAGCAGGTGCCGCCCCGTAATGATGGCTGCGCTCACCACCGTCCTCGGAATGGTTCCCCTGTACTTTGACGTACTTTTCTCCGCCATGGCCGTGACTATCATGTTCGGACTTTCCTTTGCGACAGTGCTCACGCTGGTTGTCGTCCCGGTGCTCTACGGGGAAGCGTTAAAAGCGTAAAGATCGGTACAGGATCCGGCCCATCAGCCAGGGGGCCGGATTTTTTTCACTTTTGAAATACCCTCCTTTTTTTCATTTCTTCAATCTTGTATAATATGAAATGTTTTCAAGTAACTATAGTGACGAACAGGAGGGCTTTCCATGGCGTTTTCTATTGACAGAGACCGGCTCATAAAAGAACTGGAGGATCTGGGCAGATTCAACAGAACTCCCGAAGAGGGCGTGACCAGGTTTTCGTTTTCTCCCGAGGATGGGATGGCCAGAGAATACCTTTTATCGATTTTTGCATCCATGGGACTGAAAGTATCCGTGGATGGGGCGGGAAACATGCGGGCGCGCCTGGAGGGTTCAGATCCGGACGCGCCTGCTGTTTTATCGGGATCCCACATAGATACTGTTCTCCACGGAGGCTGTTATGACGGTACCGTGGGTACCCTCGGTGCTTTGGAAGCGGTTCGCGCCATCGCGGAGAGCGATCTTCCGCACCGCCATCCTATCGAGGTCATCGTCTTTTCTGAAGAGGAGGGATCAAATTTCGGCTCCACCCTCTCGGGAAGCAAGGCCCTGGTGGGAAAATACAGCCTCGAAGACATGGAAAACCTCAAGGATCCGGAGGGAAAATCCATGGCTGAAATGGCCAGGGATGCGGGATACGAACCGGAAACCATGGCGGACTTTCTTCTCCGTCCCGGTGATATCAGGGCAATGGTTGAGCTTCACGTTGAACAGAGCGTTGTGCTGGAGTCCATGGGCGTCCCGGTAGGCATTGTGGAAGCAGTTGCCGGGATCAGGGTCGTTGAAATCAGGATGAAGGGGACCGCCAACCATGCAGGTGCCACTCCCATGACGCTGCGCCGCGATCCGCTCGTTGCGGCGGCTCACATAATGGCCCAGATCGAAACCCTTGCCCGTGGATCGGGTACAGGCACTACCGTGGCCACAGTAGGAAAAATCGCATGTTTCCCCAACGTCTCCAATATTATTCCGGGAGAGATCCGCTTTACCGTGGAGATCAGGGACGTGAAGGCTGCGGGCATACAATCCGTCCTCGACGGTATCTCAGCCCTTGCTCCCGCCATAGCCGCATCACGGGATATCTCACTCGAGATCATTTCCGTGTCCGATTCCGATCCGGTGCAGCTTGATGGAGACATTGCCTCATTGTCAGAGGAATGTGCCGCAAAAAGAGATATTCCCTGCGTGAGGATGAACAGCGGCGCCGTGCACGATGCCTGTATGCTCGCTCCCATTGTCGCAACGGGAATGCTTTTTATCCCGAGCAGGGGGGGCAGAAGCCACGTGCCGGAGGAATACAGCGACCCTGACGATATCGAAAAAGGGGTTTCTCTGCTGGCGGATGTGCTGTACGAACTTGCCAGATGAGAGGATGGTGATCCACGCGGTAGGAAAAAGCAGCCTGTTGCGCATCGGAAGTGAGTGGGGGAATTATTGAGAGATTAGAGAGGAAAGCGAGGTGTCTCACTTGGAAGAAGTGTTGACAGTGGCAAATTCCATGGGAGCTTGGATCACGGCAGCACCTATCGTCATTATTGCTCTTGTTCAGGTGCTGCTCTACTATCGGCAGATCTACCATGCGGCGGATGCGGTGAATCTCACCCGCAATCAGCTTTCACAGGCCTTCCGCACAGGGATGGTGACATCCATCGGGCCCGTGGTGGCTATTTTCATTATCATGGTTGGTCTTATGTCAGTCATCGGCGCACCGATGGCCTGGATGCGGCTGGCAGTTATAGGAGCCGCACCGACCGAACTGACCGCCGCCACGCTGGGCGCAGACGCCATGGGCGTCAAGTTCGGAGGAGAGGGATACAACCTTCAGGTCATGGCCGTATCCTGGTGGACCATGGCCATCAACGGTGTCGGCTGGCTGCTGCTGGTTGGCCTCTTCGCCCACAAGTTGGAGGACGTCCGTGAAAAGGTCGGGGGCGGAGACACCAAGTGGCTGGGTATCCTTTCCACTGCAGCAATGATCGGTGTTTTCGGCTACCTGAACAGCCGCAATATAGTCGCAATGGGCGGTCCGCTCATCGCGGCAGTTACTGGCGGCATTGCAATGGTCATCCTGCTTCAAATCGCGAAAAAACTTCCCCAGATCAAGGAATACACCCTGGGCATAGCCATGCTGATCGGCATGTTTACCGCCATGTTCTTCTAGAGAAGGAGAGGTGACTGAAATGGCAGCGGAACAGATCAACGAACAAAAATATCACGAAGTATGGACGACACCGGTCATCAGGATGGGCATGGCCACCATGCTCATAGCCTGCGTTTTGAGCTTCATTCCCCTCATCTACCTGTACATGGTCCACGGGATCCTGCCTCCCTTCGGACCGTCGCTGGCTGCGTGGGGACTGGTAGCCTCGGTTTTCGGGGCTTTCTACATTGTGGAACCTATTTCCTACTACCCTATACTAGGGCTGGCAGGCACCTATATCTCTTTCCTGAGCGGCAACATCTCGAACCTCCGGCTTCCCTGCTCCGCCATGGCCCAGGAGGTCGTTGGAGTACAGGAAGGAACGAAGCAGGCCGAAATCATCGGGACCATGGGGATCATCGGCTCGGTTATCACAAACCTTATCGGCGTCACCCTCGCCGCATTTGTAGGTTCATGGCTGATCGGACTCTTCCCGGCATTCGTTGCAGACGCGTTCAGAAAGTACACGGCGCCTGCAATTTTCGGGGCAGTTTTCGGGCAGTTCGCCATGAGACAGCCGAAGCTCGCACCTTTCGCCCTTGTCATCCCGCTGGGGCTGCTCTATATCAAGGCTCCTATCTGGCTGGTCATCCTGGCCGCAGTTTTTGGCACCATAATTATTTCAAGAGTGTTCTATAAGATGAAAATCATCCACTGATCTTTTTCTTTCCTCCAAACCCGGGGCTCGCGAGCCCCGGGTTTTTATTACCCTCAGTCAAGGTTCCGCATTTCTTCGAAGAAAAAACTGCGCCAAATACGGAGCCTCTTCGGGAAAAGAGGAATACAATAGTCCCGGAGATATGATGAAGGGGATGACGCCCATGAAGAAAAACCGATCGATTGCAGCTTTCCTTGTCTTGCTGGGAATTTTTTTTTCCATAGGTATGCTCCGGCCTGCCTATGGAAATGAGCGAACAATAACGATTGAAGAATGTCTCGCCCTCGCTGAGGCGAATCACCCTGCCCTCGAAGAAGCCAGGGCCGCGCTTGCAGGACAGCAGGCAAGGCTCGGCCAGGTCAAGGTAAGCAACGCACTGAAAGGGAATCTCTCCGCATCAAGTTCCAGGAATTCCGGCAGCGACGGCTCCTATTCCACGTCCTTCTCCGTGAGCAAGCTGCTCTCCGACTCCGGCAAGAACGCCCTGGAACGGAAAAGCCAGGGGCTGTCGGTGGATGCCGCCGCTGAGTCCCAGCGGGAAACCCTGCTCTCGGTTCGTACCAGCGTCAAGGAAGCATACTACGGGCTTCTTCTCGCCATCCTGAGACGTGACCAGGCTGAGGAGACGGTAAAGACCTACAAGAAGCACCTCGACAAGGCCAGGGGCTTCTACGATGCCGGGATAGTCGCAAAATTCGACGTCACCAAGGCTGAGGTAGACCTAAGCAATGCCAGGCTCGACCTGCTTTCAGCCAAATCGACCCTGGAGACTGCACGGGCAGCCCTTTCAAGGGCTGTCGGCGTACCTCTTGGCAATATTGATCCCGTTTCCGGATTCCGGCCTTCCATGGTACTGCCTGATGAGCGTTTCGCTCTCGAGCAGGCGATGGAGAACCGCCCCGACTTCCGAACCGCAAGGCTGAAAAGCCAGGCGGGGAAACTCGGCATATCCATTGCCGCCAAGGGAAACGCCGCCACGATCTCCCTCACGGGGTCCGCAGGGCTTTCGGGTACGGGTCTTCCTCCCGACGACGATTTCCGCGTGGGGGTCACCCTTTCCGTTCCGGTCTTCGACGGGGGGCTGAACGACTACAGGATCTCTGAGGCACGGGCGTCATCCGACGGACTATTGGCCTCGCAGAAAAAGCTAGAGCAGACAATCCATTATGAGGTGCGCTCTTCGATTCTCGCCGTTCAGGAGGCTGAGGCCAGGATTCCGGCAGCGGAACTGCTCGTCCGTCAGGCCGAGGAAAACCTCACTCTAGCCGAAGGCCGGTACGAGATGGGAGTTGGCAACATCCTGGAAGTTGCTGATGCTCTTCTAGCCTTTAACTCGGCGAAGGTGAGCCATTTCCAGGCACTCCACGACTACAGTAAGGCTGTCTCAACGCTTGAAAAGACCCTAGGAGGTGAATTCCAATGAAAAAAGTATTTGCACTTCTTCTGCTCATC
>JAAYJB010000372.1 GCA_012523155.1 Synergistaceae bacterium
GTGCGGGGGCCGTCGGGGCCTTTCTCCGTGCGGATATCCCACTCCCTGGCGAGCCACGGGATGGTCTCGAGGGTGTAGGGGTGCACGGCGATAAGGGAGTCGTAGATGAGCCCCAGGATCTGCCAGTCATAAGCGGAGCTGGATGTAAAGGGGTTCAGGGACCGTGGTTCGTCGGCCTGGACGAGATAGAGGGGGCGCATTGGCCCGGAAGCCGGCTCCATGGCCAGAAGGCTCCAGGTGTTGTCTGCGGTCACCCGTTCGGTGACCAGGGTGCCCTTCCACTGTTTCGATACGGCGGATATGGTGTACCGACTGTAGACGGGGACCACCGGCACAAGATCCGACAGGAGCTTCTGGGCCTCGGAGGCGGCTTTTCGTGCGGATGGCTCGTCCGGGGCGAAGCGGAGCCTGTCGAGGACTTCATCGAGCTTCGGGTCGGAAATGCCGGGCATGTTGTATCCTCCGCGGATATCCATTTTGGACGAATAGAAGGCGTAGAGGGAATCAGGGTCGCGGGTCATCTGCCAGGCGAGGACGTACATCTGGAAGTCCCGCTCGTCGAGGCGGGATATCATGGTCGAGAAGTCCATGGGCTCCGCTTCCACGGGGATCCCGATGGATGAAAGGGCCTCTGCCATGCGCACGGCGATCTCGGCAGTTGTCGGAGCGCTGGAGGCAGTGGGGGAGAGGATCTTCTGCGGGGGGATCTTTTTCCCTTCGGGCGAGACCAGGATGCCGTCGGGGCCCCAGGTCCATCCCGCATCCGCGAGCCGTTTTTTCGCCGCCTCCGGGTCATGGGGGTATGCGGTCACATCCGGTTCAAAGTAGGGCGAGACGGGGGGCAGGAAGGTGGAGAGGGGCTCGGCGTACCCGGCGAAGAGGTCACGGACCATCCGTTCCCGGGGGAGGGCCTGCCAGGCGCTGCGGCGGAGTTCCAGGCTGTTCCACGGGAAGGTCCGCACGTTGAACCCGAGGAAGAAGCCGTGGAAGCCTGAGGCCAGGGAAAGATCCACTTCCGGGTTTTTCGCCAGGGCATCCACGTCCACCGGCCGGTGAAGGTCTCCCAGGATGTCCACCCGCCCGCGGTTGAGGGCGAGGAGCTGAGCGTCGGGGTCGCGGATGATGACAAGATAGAGGTCCTTTACCTTCGGCCCTGCGAAGGACTCGGCGTTAAATGCCCCGTCATCTCCGGAAAGGGGCGAGCCGGCGGCGAAGCAGGCGAAGACCAGGAAAAACAGCACTGCGGAGAAAAGTTTTTTCTTCATTCGATTCTCATCCTTTCCGTATCGGCGGGGGTATGGTGTGCCGTTTATTCTAGCAGAAGCGGGCCGGTTTTTTCTCGGCGAAATGCCGTATTTCGGAAAACAGGAGAGGTTTTAGCATTCTGTTGCTGATCGTGCCGGCCCGGGAAGCCTGCCGGAGGGGGAGAGTTGCGGGATGAAGAAAAGAAACGAATATTTACTGTTTAAAGACGTGGGGAATTTTTCAAGAGGAAAGCTCCAGGAGTGCAGGCAAATGCGGTCGTAAGTATCTCTAAACATAAACCTGAAAGGAATAACAATAAATCGAATAAGTAATACGAACTATCCTTTCTCCCCGATCTTTGGTATAATTTGCAAAAATCAGCCATCAAGAGGAGGAGTGCACCATGATAAAGATACTTGCAGTAGCAGCGGTCTCCCTTTTCCTGGGGGGCGTGTTGTTCTCCGGCGCCGCAGAGGCGTCGGCCTTCGAGGAGGACGTTTTCGAGACCTCTGCGGGAGAGGTGAAGATCACCTTCATCGGTCACGGAACGCTCATGTTCACCTTCGGCGGCAGGGTACTCCACGTGGACCCCTACAGCAAGCTCACTGACTATTCGGTCCTGCCGAAGGCAAACGGGGTACTGATCACCCACGAGCACCAGGACCATCTGGACAAAGAGGCGCTGAAGCATATTGTTACCGATACCACGGATATCGTTCTGAACGGGAACAGCGCGGAGATCCTCGGAAAGGGTCGCGTGATGAAGAACGGCGATTCCACGGAACTGCTCGGCATCAATGTGGAGGCGGTCCCGGCCTATAATA
>JAAYJB010000373.1 GCA_012523155.1 Synergistaceae bacterium
GGGAATGACCCTCTGCGCACTCCATAACGGAGGCGGAGTCGGCATCGGCAAGGCAATAAACGGAGGTTTCGGACTGGTTCTCGACGGTCGGGAATCCACAGACGAAATCATCCGCTCGGCCATGATGTGGGACGTCCTCGGAGGAGTGGCACGGCGGGCATGGGCCAGGAACCCCAACGCAATGGAAGTAAGCCGCGAGGTTAACCGCAGATATCCGGGGAAGTACCATATTACCCTTCCATACACAACGGAAGAGGACGATGTGAAAAAAGCCGTGGACGCTCTTTTCGAAAAAAAGGACGGCGATTGAAAAGAACCATGAGAGTCTGCAGAAAAACTCCCCGGGAGTTCAGGGAGATGCCATGGAAAAACGGGCTTGGAGTCACACGGGAAATGTATATATTCCCGCAGTCCGCTCTGCTTGAACGGAATGATTTTCTCTGGCGGCTCAGTTCAGCGGTCGTATCGGCAGGAGGCCCTTTTTCGGCTTTCCCCGGATACGACCGTATCCTGTTCCTTCTCTCCGGGGAGGGAATGGACCTTCAAGTGAACGGAGAAGAACTGATCCTTGCGGACCCCCTCTCATCCATCAGTTTCCGGGGTGAGGATACTGTTTTCTGCTCCCTTCGCGGGGACACCGTCACCGATTTCAACATATTCTTCCGCCGTGACTGCCTTTCATGCAGCTGCCGGAGGATAACACCGCATACGGGAAAAGATTTGTCTCTTCCCGCGGGAGACTGGAATATTATTCTTTGCCTCCGGGGAAAAACAGTCCTGGAATGGCCTGACCGAGAGGAAGAACTGGATGGATTGGAATTTCTTCTCTTCGAGGAATCTCCGCCTGATTTTCAGTTTTTCTGCAGAAGTGAGGACAACGCAGAACTGATCGGCATAACGCTGAAAAGGAAATAGCATAAAAAACCGCCCCTCCTAAAAAAAGAGGGGCGGTTTTTATGCCAGGAACATATCCAGCAGCGTGATCCAGACGGGGACTGTGAAGGCGCAGAGAAGCGTGCTCGCCGTTATTGCCGCCGCCGCGTGGTCGGCATCCATTCCGAGCACCTGCGAGAGGATAAAACAGTCAACGGCAACAGGCATTGCCGCGATAAGAATCACTGTACGGAAAACAACAGGGTTCACAGGGAACAGGAGGAGAAGACCCCAGGTGAGAGCCGGCAGAAAGAAAAGCTTCAGTGCAATATCACGCCATGCCCTCGGCAGCATCACGGTCAGGCTTTCCGGTCGGAGAGAAGCCCCCAGGGACAGAAGCGCCATTCCGCTGGCCATGTTGCCGAGAAGCTTCAGTGCTTCGTCCAGCCAGCCGGGAAATTCATTCAGCCCGGTCACAGAGAGGGCAAAACCTGTCAGGCTTGACAGTACCAGGGGGTTCCTGGAAAGGTTCCTGAGGGTATCTTTCACCGTCTTCCAGGATATCCCCCCTGAGAGGGCAAGCTGGGCCCATGAGATCGAGATTATCTGGTAGCCGATAAATGTAAAGGCAAGGTAGACCGAAAGGACTTCGATCCCGGGGATACCCACAGCGACAGTGATCACCGGAAGCCCCATGAAAACAGTATTGGATCTGATGAGCATGAGTGTAGACGCCGCCGACCGGCGCCTGTCCTGTCCCGCCAATTTCCCTGCCAGCCATGCCACTGGAGGCGCCAGGATAAAGGAAAGATATACTGCGATGATCATGTTCCCGTCCGCCAGTATTGCCAGGTCGGCAGAACTTGTCATTCTGAGGATAAGGGCCGGGATAGCAGTCCAGTAGATTGCCCTGTTCACCTGGGCGAACGCCTCCGGAGTGACAACTCTCCGACGGCCGAGCAGCCATCCGACTGCCATGACCAGCACCACCGGGAGAATGACGAGAAAGCCATGCATCATACTAATTCAGTTCTCCGTGTTTTAACAGGATCCTCACCGCGTTCGTCGCTGCCCCGACCCGGATGTTGTCAGCTACGTTCCACATCAGGAAGCGGGTATCGTCGAAGGCCCGGAGCCGGCTAACGAAGGTCAGGTCCGTTCCGGCAGCGTCAAGAGGCGTGACCATATCCTGGGTGAGGACTACGTGCTCGCTCCCGGCAACCGCAGCCTCAAGCCCAGACAGGTCGAAAGCCTTCCGCGTCTCCACAAAGACCGCTTCCGAATGGCAATAAAGCACGGGAACTCGGACCGTAGTGGGCCAAATTGATATCTCCGGATCCCTGAGGATCTTCCGGGTTTCGTTCACCATCTTCATTTCTTCGTCGGTGAACCCATTCTCAAGGAGGGAACCTATCTGTGGGACCACGTTGAGGTGGATCTGCTTCACGAACTTCTTCGGTGCGATGTGCCCTTTCATCTGTTCCTCAAGCTCATTCATGCCGTTCTTTCCTGCGCCCGAAACGGACTGGTATGTGCTCACCACGATGGACCGGATGCCGTAGCGTTCGTGGATCCTGTAGAGACCAAGCACCATCTGGATGGTGGAACAGTTCGGGTTGGCCACGATCCCCTTTCGGTATCCCCTCAGTATGTCTCCGTTGATCTCAGGAACAACAAGGGGTATTTTAGGAGACATCCTGAATGCCGAGGAATTATCGATGACAACGCTCCCGGCTCCTGCTGCCGTCGGGGCAAATTCCCTGGAGACCGAGGCGCCGGCGGAGAAAAGAAGATAATCATACCCCTGCTCCATGGCTTTTTTCGTCAATTCTTTCACCCGGTATTTTTTTCCGTAAAACTCAACCTCTGCACCCGCACTTTTCGCCGATGCGAAAAACTCAACCTCTGCAGGCTGTACGTTCTGTTCCTGGAGGACCCTGACCATCATGCGTCCGACTTCACCGGTCGCACCGACAACTGCAAGTCTCATTGCCATCTCTCCCTTCATATTCAAAAAAAAGACCCGTCCCCGAAGGGACGAGCCTTAACTCGCGGTACCACCCTGCTTGGACACGGACTGACGTCCTGTCCCACTCGGGCCCGATAACGGGGGCCTGTCCGGAAACGTACTCCGCGCTCTTCTAATCAGTCGCTTTCCGCTTCAGCTCAACGGGCTTTGGGCTTTTTTTCCCCGGCGGAAACGCTTCTCAGCTTCCAGGCATTTCTCTCTGTCGCCGTTTCTTTGAAAAAAGCATTCCGTTTCATCGCTTTTTCAGATATTACCGGAAATTCTATGAAAAGCCAGACCTTTTGTCAACCGTGTTGTTTTACAGTGCTTCACAATCGATCATTGTGACGTGGTTCTTACATCACGCACTGGCAGGCAGGGTATAATGGGCTAAAATTTCAAACGGAGGTGTATGACACGATGCGGCCCATATTTACGGACAAAGCTCCCCGGCCCGCCGGCCACTATTCTCAGGCGATTTATCACGGGGGAATTGTATATACGGCGGGACAGCTTCCCGTTATCCCGGACACGGGAGAAAAATGCCTGGGAACCGTGGAGGAACAGACGGAACAGGTCCTGAAGAACCTCGCTGCCGTCCTTGAAACCGGGGGGAGCGATCCTGCCCACGTGCTCAGGGTTACGGTCTACGTTTCGGATATTTCCCTATGGGACAGGGTGAACAGGGTCTACGGAGAATTCTTCGGGGAGCACAAGCCTGCCAGGACTGTGGTTCCCACACGGGACCTTCATCACGGTTTTCTCGTGGAAATTGATGCCGTTGCTGCTGTAGTTTCAAAAGAAGAGAGCCCATGTATACCGGACCAGGAGTGAAAAGAGCGGATCATCTCTATGGATCCGTAGATACTCCGGCGCTCCTCGTGGACAGAGGCATCCTGCGGCGGAACATTTCAGACATGCAGAAACGGGCAGACAAAGCGGGAGTCTCCCTCAGACCCCATACGAAAACCCACCGGACCCCTGCGATCGCCTCAATGCAGGTGGAAGCCGGTGCGAAAGGGATCACCGTGGCCAAGGCAGGAGAAGCTGAGGTCATGGCTGAAAACGGCATGGACGACATCTTCATTGCCAATGAGATTTTCGGCGACCGGAAGTTCGCACGGCTCAGAAAACTGGCTGAAAAAGTCCGCCTTACAGTGGGGGTGGACAACAGGGAACAGGTCGAGGCACTTTCCCGTTTTTTTGAAGGATCGGCTCATCCGGCAAATGTAATGATCGAGATCGAAACAGGAGAGGAACGCTCGGGAATGCTGCCCGTGCCTGATCTGGCTACACTGGCCTCCTTCATCTATAAGACGGCGAATGTCCGCTTCAGGGGCATCTTCTCCCACGAGGGGCATACCTATGGTGCATCTACAAGGGAAGAGTGCGCGGCTCTTTTCAGAAAAAGCCAGGAAGACACGCTCCTTGCTGCCGGAATAATAAGAGAAGCAGGCATTCCCGTGGAGACGGTGAGCATAGGAGCTACCCCTTCCATACTGCTCGGGAATATTCTTTCCGGGATCACTGAAATACGCCCTGGGACATATGCGCTCATGGATGCTGCCCAGGGAGCTGCCGTGGGAGATTTCAGCTGCTGTGCGGCCACAGTTCTTGCAACGGTGGTGAGCAAGCCCACACCTGAAAGGACCGTTCTGGATTCCGGCGTCAAGGCACTTACGGCATTTACCAGGGGCACGGGGATCTGTCACACACCCGGTCACGGCATTCTGAAGGGCTTCAGCGGACTGAGAGTCGGAAAACTCTATGACGAACATGGGCTGGTATACGGCAAGGAAGCGGGAGAGCAGCTTCAGCTGGGAGACAGGGTAGAGATCATCCCGAACCACATCTGCCCTACCTGCAATCTTTACGACCGGATGTATCTCGTGGAGGACGGCCGGGTCGTGGACGAACTTCCAATTCTCTGCCGGGGGAGGTCACAGTAATATAAGGCGGGATCATTACCTCCAGCGTGTCATTCTGAGGGCGGATCCCGAGGATGCCCTTGCCTGCCATCCTGACGGAGTGCTTTTAGCAGAAAGGATCTCGATTTTGACTCTATACCCTCAAGGGCAAGATCCTTCGTTCAGGATGATACCCACTATCGTCCTGAACGAAGCGGATTTCTCCTCTGGCAAAGACGACGGAAATGGAGTATCATGTCCCCGAAATCTTCGGGGCGGGGTGGAATTCCCCACCGGCGGTGAAGGGCCTTCGGGTCCTCAGCCCGCGAGCCGCAAGGCTGATCCGGTGCAATTCCGGAGCCGACTGTGAGGCGGACAGAGCACTTCGTTCGCTAAGCCAGGATGGAAGAAGATGGCGAAATCCGCTTTTTTGCCCCGGATGCCTTCGCGTCCGGGGCTTTTCTTTTCGGGAGGCGAGTTTTTCATGGAAGCAGCGACAGTCAACTCGACCCGCCGCATGGTCTGGACTGCTCTTCTTTCCGCCGTGGCGGCCGTTCTCATGTACATCGACATGGCAGTTCCCATATTTCCCCGTTTTCTCAAGCTCGACCTGTCCGACCTTCCGGCCCTGGTAGCCTCGTTCGCATTGGGTCCCGCCGCCGGGGTCTTTACCGAGCTGATCAAGAACCTGATCCATTCTCTGACCACGTCCACCGCAGGAGTGGGCGAGCTGGCCAATTTCCTGGTGGGCAGCTCGCTGGTAATTCCAGCAGGCATGATCTACCGGCGGAACAGAACCAGGAAAGGCGCACTGGCAGGCCTTGCGGCAGGCACCCTTTCCATGACCGTCACGGCTGCCCTGGCAAACTATATATTCCTGCTCCCCTTTTATTCAAACTTCATCCCCCTTGAAAAGATCATTTCCATGTCCTCGGCGGCAATTCCAGCGATCCACAACATAGGGACGCTGGTCCTCTACGCCGTGGTGCCCTTCAACCTCCTGAAGGGGACCGTGGTATCACTGGCGACAGTACAGCTCTACAAGCGCATCAGCACCCTTCTACGGTAAATCGCGGCAAGGGGATAAAATGACGGAAAAGACTGTATAATCTTTCCAGAAAACCTTTCGGGAGGTGTTTGGAAGATGAACCGTTCCGTCGCTGTCTTTCTGTGCATGCTTTGGCTTGGTCTGACTCCTCCGGCGGCCTCAAGCGCCCCGAAAATTCTTACCGGAGGAGGTGCGGGAGAAGTGATGCGGACCGTTCCCCTCTCCCCTGCCATCCTGTCGCAGACAGGCCGGAAGGTATCCCTTTCGGGGTTTTACTACGGCGGGTCCGTTCCCATGATCATCGACGACATCTCGAGAACCGACTACAACATGGAACTCCCCGAGGGTTCTTTCATTCCCCTGGAAGGCCCCCGTCCGGCAGGACTGAAGTCCGGCGACAGGATCACTGTTGCGGGGATGCTGAAGCAGCCGGACAAAACCTCTCCCCTGAAGAATTCCCGGGCTGTACTGAAGATTTCCGGTCCTGAAGGTCTCCGGATCACCACACCCCGCGTGCTGCCGCCGGCAAAAATAAAGCCCAGGAAACCGGAGATCCTTCGGAGACTGGAAAAATTCCGTCCGGGCGATCTCATTCCGGGACGGAAGTTCGCCGTCCTCATCGCCGGAGGAGGCGGACCGGAGAACAATCATATCCGCTACTGGAACGACCTGCTCACCATGTACACCGTCCTTCTCGGCAGGGGTTTTGCCGCAGCCGATATTTTCGTGTACTACGCCGACGGCGCCCCTCCTGGCGATGTAGAGGGTAAGATAGACGGGACCATGCCCGTGAACGGAGTGGCCAACAGAACGAACATCCAGAGATGTTTCCGCAACATCGGAAATGTCTCGGGGGACAATGACTTCATCTACATCTTAACCAACGACCATGGGGGAGGTTTTCTTGAGGTGAGAACAGGCACCCTCGAACCCGGACTTCACAAAGGACGGATCACCACCACAGGGGAACCCGATGACTCCATCTCCGAGGCACAGTATGGGCTGGACCTGAACGGGGACGGTGACAGAACGGACGTGATGCGGGCCGACGAGAGCCTTATTCTGTGGAGTGGACGGTATTACGACAATGACTTCGCTTCCGACCTGAACCAGATATCCAGGTACGGTACCATGGTGATCCACGTTGAGCAGTGTTTCTCCGGCGGATTTCTCGATGACCTCCGGGCTCCACGGAGGATCATATTTTCCGCCGCGAGCGGGCAGAGGCTCTCCCGGGCCCACACCACGAGCTCGGCCAATCCTCAGCCTGTTCAACCCTACAACGAAATTTTTTACTGGTTTGTCACTGCCCTCCTGGGAGAAACCCCCGACGGCGACTACGCAGTGGACCGGAACGGCGCTCCCTGGACATCGAACGCCGATTTTGACGGCAACGGAAAAATCAGCGTTTTCGAGGCCTTCATGTTTGCCCGGAGGATGAATTTGAAAGACGGAATTCCCTGGTACGAGGACGACGGCCAGCCTGGCTGCATCACCGTGAACGTGGACACCCGGAACGTGCCCGAGGGCAGGGAAGGGTGGTTCGGCAGCAGGACCTTCTTCTGAGAATCCTTCCTCTGAAAGAACATGAATTCAGAAAGAATGCCCCCGGCAGAAATGCCGGGTTTTTTCTTGACAGAAAGCAAAAGAAGGATAGAATAAAGTCTACATGTTATATGTCGACATTTCTTTATCAGGGGGCTGCTGCATGAGACAGGCGAAAGCTTTTCGGCACAAAACGCTCAGTGAGGAAGTCGCCTCTTTTGTCCGCAAAGAACTTCTCCTCTCCAGTTCCTACCCTCCGGGGTCATTCATCCGTGAAGAGGAGCTCGCTTCCAGGCTGAACATCAGCAGGGCCCCTGTCCGTGAAGGATTGAAGATACTCGAGGGACTCGGTCTTCTGCGCTCCGTTCCACAAAAAGGATCGCTTGTCGTCGACTTTTCCCGGGAAGAGGTCGAAGAGCTTTACGACATCCGCTACGCTCTTGAGGACATCCTGTACCGCGAGATCATAAGAAAAAAAGCATTCACCGAATCAAATTTCTCCTCCATGAATAAAATCCTCTCGAAAATGCTTCTTCTTGGCTCGGCAGAAGAGTCCAGGGAGGAAACACTCCTCGAATTCAGCGCCATGGATATGGATTTTCATCTTTCTATAGCGAACCTCGCCGGAAGACAGTGGACACTTCGTTTGCTCAGAACGGTCTATCACCAGATCCAGCAGGCGATACTCAAGGATCTCGCTACAGAAACAGATATAGGGGCACTGGTGGAAGAACATCGCCAGATCCTTGAAGAACTTCGGAGAGGAGATCTGGAAGCAATTCGCAGGGGAAGATCTTACAGCTACTTTGAGCGGAGGATCGACCCCAAGAAAGGGAAAAAGACCGAAACACATACTGAACCGGCATATAAGGATGATCACGATACAACCAGTAAGAAAGGGGAAGACAGACAATGAAAAGAAAAGGCGCACTTGAAGGACTTCGTGTTCTTGACCTCACCCGGGTGCTTGCCGGGCCGTTCTGCACCATGATGTTCGCCGACATGGGGGCGGAGATCATTAAGATCGAACAGGCAGGCACCGGTGACGATACCCGGCAGATGGGACCGTTCAAGAACGGTGAAAGCGCCTACTTCATGAACCTGAACAGGAACAAGAAGGGCGTCACTCTCAACCTCAAGAATCCCAAGGGAAAGGCAATTTTTCTCGACCTGGTGAAACAGGCGGACGTGGTGATCGAGAACTTCCGTCCCGGCACCATGGAAAAACTCGGCCTCGGCTATGACGACCTGAAGAAAGTCAACCCTGCAATCGTCTACGCCGCCATTTCCGGCTTCGGCCACACGGGCCGCTACAGCCAGCGCCCCGGCTACGACATCATCTCCCAGGCAATGAGCGGCCTCATGAGCACCACAGGATGGCCGGGAGGGGAACCTACCCGCACCGGGACGGCCATGGGCGACGTTCTTGGGGGTCTCTCCTGCGCCATCGGTATTCTGGCAGCGGTGTTCAACAAGATCCAGAC
>JAAYJB010000064.1 GCA_012523155.1 Synergistaceae bacterium
CGTTTCGGCAGCCTCCGGGGCAGATATGCCTGCCGCAACGGAAAAAATGGCCGCGAGCAGCAAAAAGACGAACAGCTTCGAAAATTTTCTCATTGTCTGAAATCCCCCTTAGAGTCCCGGAGCTACGTCCACAGTTTTGCCCGACCAGTTGACCGTCACCTTGTCAGGCCGGATCCTGATCACCCGTCCCGCACCGTTGGCGAACCTGTAGCCGTTTTTCACGATGATGCCGTTGCCCACGCCTTCTATATCCATGATCGCCATTGACTGATTTCCCGCCACCATGATGGCCCGAACGAACATGATGGGAGGGATCTTCTCCCGGACGAATGTCGGCACGGCCTCGCCGCCTTCAACGGTGACCTGGCCGCCGCTGCCGGCAGCAAGTTCCCCGGGCTCGGGGGCCTTCTGGGTGGCCATGAAGGGCTGCCGCGAGGCCTCGATGACCGCGCTTGCCAGAGTGAGGCTTCTTGCGCGCGTATCAACGGCGCCCCGGAAATCACCGATAAGGGTGTCGAGCCGCTCGGAATCCTTCTCCGACTGCCCCTTCACCGGGGGCAGTGTAATGGGCTCCTCCTGGGAGAGGTCCACGAACTGCTTGAACTGGTACCCGGACCATCCCGTGCCCGCCAGAAGCATCAAGATCACTATAATGAGCAGAAGCTTGTAGCCGCCCTCCGCCCGAACCAGCCTTCCGGTGAAGCCTTCGTTGTTGAAGTCGTCGATCATGGCCGTCACCTACTTCTTCTTCAGCACCGACTGGATGATCGCGACACCTTTCGCGTTCTCTCCGTCGACTGCGCTCAGGTTCACCGAAGAAACCCGCACTGCAACTTTCAGGTTCCTCCAGTCCGCGAGGGTCCGGATGAACTCGTAATAGGGCCCCTCGAAATCTATCTGCACGCCGCTGCGCCCCGCAGGGGGCGCGCTCGCAGGCTTCACCACGTTGCTCCGCACACCGTTCTTCGTCAGTTCCTGCTGCACCCAGGCGTAGAAGTCCACCTCGTTCTCCGGAATGCCAAGCTGGTACTGTTCGAGGCGGGCTATGGCCTTCTTGTACACGTCGATCTGCTTCAGCTGCTCACGGGCCTGCTGTTCCAGCCGCATGCTCTGGGTCCGCAGGGTCCGGATCTCGCCCTTGAGGGTCTTCATCTCGTTCAGGTAGAAGTTCTCCCCGTAGACGATCCCCCCGACGATAAGAAGAAAAAGGAGGAAAAACAGGGGGTCCTTTCTCGAGGAATTCACCGCTCTGCACCTCCTTCAGCCGCATTCCGGCCCGAGATGGCGGCCAGGTCGCGTATCATGCACGACAGGGTGAAATCGACCAGTGATTCGTTGTTCCTGGTCACCCTCGTGGTCACGGGGAAATCCACCGTCGCCGCCACGCCGCCCAGAAGCAGCCCCTTGGCGAACTCTACAACATCGCTTTCCGTGTACGAACTGCCTCGTATCGTCGCCTTGCCCGGAGCGATGGTGATCGCACTCACCCACACTCCGAGAGGAAGGGAGGTCTCGATGGAGTTCAGGAACTCAAGTGCGGGAAGCTCTTCCTGCAGCAGCTTCAGAGCCGAAACGTACATGGCCTCCACCCCGGCAAGCCGCTTGATCTCCCCTGCCATCTTCGTGTTCTGGGCCTGCTGGATGGCCACCTGGTCGTTCAGCATGGACACATCGGCCCGCATTCCCTGCACCTTCAGGAATGTCAGGGCGAAGGTCACGCCCCCTACTAAAATAAATGCGAGAAACAGGGCGACCAGCAGCACCCTCTTGGCATTGACTCGTTTTCCGCCGGCCTCCACCAGAGAGCGGGGCCTGAGGTCAAGTTTGACTTTCATAGCAGATCCCTCACCGCCAATCCGAGAGCCGCTTCCCAGCCGTTGGCTGTTTCCTCCGGAGCGGGAAGCCCCCACGTCTCCCACACGTCCATGGTCAGAGTCTTCAGGCCGGTGGCCTCCTCAAGCTCAGAAAGAAGCCGGGGGTCCTTCCCGAA
>JAAYJB010000374.1 GCA_012523155.1 Synergistaceae bacterium
GGGGGTGAGGACAAATGCACCCGGAGGGGGTACTCTGGCTGCAGGCGAGGGGAGGACGAGACAGGGAGAGAATTTCCGGGGCAGGAAAAGATGGAAAACCTGGAGACAGTCAGGGGAGGAAAAAAGGGGGGATTTCATCCCTGAGGATTCTCCCGAGAGAAAAAAGATTTCTGTAGAAAACCTGTGCTGAATAATACAAAACTTGTAAAAAAAAAAGTTTTTGCTATGATCAAACAGATAAACAGGGAAGACTGAACGAGGTCTGCCTGAGAAAACAAATACCTGCCAAAACGAACCGCCCGGGGAGGCAGTGAAGAGGAATCCAAAGCCCCACTGCCGGCAGTTCCCCCTCTTCGGGGTCTTCCTGACCCCCGTTCCTGACCGCTGAGTTTAATGAAAGCAACAGGCCGGCTTGGCATCACTCTCCATTTTAGAGCCGGAAGAGGAGGTGGTACGATAATTTTTTCTGCTCCCTCCGCCTCAGGAGAAGGCGGGATGCGCTGACTTCGGATACCTCTGGCCCCTGTGGCCTGCACGGAATGGGGAGAATGTACAAAATGACAACTACAAAAAGGGTGGGGAATGTATGAGTATTTTTAACCGAATGGCGGATATCTTCAAGTCGAACGTGAACGAGGCTCTCGACCGTATGGAGGATCCGGAAAAAATGGTGAAACAGATGATCATCGAGATGGAAGAAGGGCTCGTCAAGGCCACTTCCGGCCTGGCCAAGGCCATGGCCAACGAAAAGAATCTCCAAAAGCAGCAGGCTGTGGCGGCTAACCAGGCGCGGCAGTGGGAGGAAAAAGCAACCATGGCCCTCAAAGGGGGGAATACCGACCTTGCGAAACAGGCCCTCTCTAAAAAGGTCGTTTACGACGGCCAGGTTCAGCAGTACCAAGCAATGGTGACCCAGGCATCCAACACCACGTCTCAGCTTCGGATGCAGCTTGATACCCTCAAGGGGAAGCTGGACGAAGCGAGAATGAAACAGTCGACTCTCGTCGCCAGATCCCAGACGGCGAAAACCCAGAAGGAATTTTCCACCATCCTTGGTACCAACGTGGGGCAGGGGGCTTTCGCGAAGTTCGACAAGATGGAGAAGAAGATCGAAGGCATGGAAGCGGAAGCAGAGGCTTTCTCAGAACTCTCCGGAGAGGGCCCCGCAGATGACCCCTTCAAGTCCATGGAAAAGGATATGCAGGTTGACGACGAGATGGCGAAGCTTCTTGAGAAAATGAACCTTGGAGGCGGGGCAAATGCATAAGTTTCCTCTGTTCAAGGACGGAATCAATGAGGCGCTTCTGAAAAGCGTGGAGCAGAAGACGGACGCCTGGCTGAAGGAACTCTTCGATGAAGGGGACCTGACAAAGGTGGACAACATCACGTCCTTCTCCTTCGGCAGCGCCACTATCCAGGTAATGGTGGTTCCGTGGCATTCTGAGGACGTCCTCGTGAAGGTCTTTTCCTACCTTGCTGAAAACGTGGACCCCTGCAAGGTTGCCGGAGATTTTCTTCGGCTGAATTCTGACCTGCCCCTGGGGCGGTTTTCCCTTATCTTTGATAATACCGTCATGTTCTCCTGTTCTCTGCCTGCGGCGAATCTCGACAGGAACGAACTCGTGGGGGCTCTCCAGACGGTGGCTGTTTACGCGGACCAGTATGACGACATCCTGAAGGAGCAGTACGGCTCCGAACACTGCGCCAAAATCCAGTAGGAGAGATAATCATGAATATGACAGCTATTGTTGTGGGAGCCCTTGTCGCCGTCCTGGGAGTTTACCTGGCCGTGGTGCAGAAAAAGAAGACCGAAGGCATTGTGATAGAGCTCAAGTTCATGAAGCCGATCTCCCTTCCGGAGATTGTAGCGAATATGGAAAATCTGGAAAAGGAAGGTCTGGCCGAGGGGTACCGGGATATGGTTCAGACAAACGGAAAGGTTGTCACTGAAGAAGAGGTGACGGCCCCCTACAGCAACAAAGTCTGTGCTTATTTTGAGGCCACGGTGACCCGGGAGTACGAAGAGGAAGAAGTTACCAAGGATAAGGACGGAAACACCCAAAGGCGCCGCGTCCGCCGTTCCGAGGAAGTCGGAAGCCAAAAGAGTGACGCCCCCCTCTATCTGAAGGACGGTGACGTCAAGGTCGCCCTCGACCTCGACGGAGCGAATCTCCAGCTCAAGGATGGAATCGACCGGTTCGAACCCTATAAAGACGACAATACCTACGAGTTTTTCGGTCTTCGTTTTACGAACCATGCGGGAGCGCGGACCATTGGCTTCCGGTATAAAGAGCAGATCATCCCCCTGAATCATCCCCTCTACGTGGTGGGAGAGCTTCGTTCCTCCGCCGATGAACTTCACATCGGTAAGCCCTCAGAGAAGGGAAAACCTTTCATCATCTCTGTGAAGTCAAAGGACGAAGTGACGGTTGGGGAAGAGAACAAGGCGAAGATGTTCCTCTACGGCGGCATCGCTCTCGTGGTGGCGGGAATTGCTATCGCGATAATCTGGATGTAGGAAAGGGAGGGCATAATCATGATGGTAAGAAAAAAATCCGGAATAATTTTTGCTTTAATGGCGTGTATTCTGCTCTTTGCGGGGTCGGTCTGGGCGGCTGATCCGGGATATTCGAAAAGCTCTATGGGTCCCAAGCTCACTAATGGCATAACTGAAGAATTTGTTGCCATGGTACGGGAAGACGAGGCCATCCAGAAGGGGAAGCCCCTTCGCCTCGGCAGCGGCATAAAAGACGGCGACCTCGCGAAACTTGCGTCCCTGGCGGATGTACTCACGGGGCTCGAGATCGAATCCACCGATCTGACGGATCTTTCTCCAATTTCCTCCCTTACCGGCCTCACATATCTCAAGCTGGATCGGCTCAAGGAAGTGAAGACCCTCGCGCCCCTTGGCGCCCTCGTCAATATGAAAAAGCTTGTCATCAAACAGGGTGAGTACTCCGACCTCGCTTTCCTCACGGGGATGAATGACCTTGAGGAGCTCGAGTTTTTCATGCAGCCGAAGACTATCAAGGATATAACCTCCCTTCAGGGAAAGACGAAGCTGAAAAGACTGATCTTCAACGGCGCACCAATTACGGACATATCCCCTCTTGCCGGCCTTGAAGCCCTTGAGGAACTCAATCTTTACATGACGAAAGTCGAAGATCTCTCTCCTCTTGCCGGACTGAAGAATCTGAAGAAGCTGAGCCTGTACTCCATTCCCGCAAAGGATATGACCCCTGTGGGGAATCTCACAGGACTGCAGGACATCTGGATTTACGCCACGAAATTCGAGGACTATTCTCCCCTTGCGAAACTCGTCAATCTTGAAAGCCTGAGAGGGGGCCTTTCCAAGCTTGACACTCTGGAGTACGTTGCATCCATGCCCAAGCTGAAGATTGTGAGAATGATGAGCGAAGATATCATTCACTTTGCGCCCCTGGCGAAATGCCCCGACCTGGAGGAGATCTCCCTCGAAAACGTGACAGGAGTTATCGACCTCACATCCTTCAGCAGTCTTGCGAAGCTGAAATCTCTGAATCTGCAGCGTTCAAAGATAAAAAATCCCGAGGGGATTCTCGGCCTCGAGCGACTCGAGAAGCTGTACCTTCAGAAGACAGAGGGAATTGCCGATTTCTCCGTATTCAAAGATCTGCCCAGACTGAAGTATATCTATGTCAAGGGCGACCAGTATCCGAAGGAGCAGATCGAGCCCTATGGAGAGAAGGCAAAAGTAGAGAAGTAGAGTGCCCTTTCCTCAGAAGGGGTGAAGGAGGTATGTCAAAAAAAATACTTGATGAAAGAGAAAAAATCCTTCCCGGGGGTAAAATCCTACGGAAAGGGCCTTCAAAGGCGGAGATGAAGATCCGGCTTCGTCTTGACCCTTACTCCCTGACGAAAAAGGAGACCGAAGTCACCCTTTTGCTGCTTGAGGGGTGGAAACGGGATGAAATTCTCGCGAGATGTTCCATCGGCAACAACACCCTGAAGTCCCATATCCGCCAGATTTATCGAAAGTTGGGGGTAGCGGACCGAACCGGTCTCTCGGAGAAATTCCTGAATTTTTAGTTTTCAGTTTTTTCCCCTGCGCTGGGAGTTCAACCCCGTCCCGTATCCGGATGAACTCCCTGCGAAGGGGCAGCAAAACAGAAAGGAGCGATACCTGTTGAAAAAGTCCCTTCTATTTTTCGCAGCCGCGGTGCTCTCTTTGTTCAGCATCCTTGTTCCCGGGGCAGACGCGGCAGAAGAACAATGGATATCCTACGTCAATGAACGTTTCGGCTACTCCATTGAATACCCTGATATTTTCTCGGATATCCAGGAGTCGGACAACGGCGACGGCGTGTGGCTGAGTTTTGAAACCGACAAATACGCGCTGACACTCTCGGGAGGTTACAATGTCCTGGAAGAGGACGCCGAAAGCAAACTGCGGAACAGACTTGAAGAAATCCCCAGTATTGTACCCGGATCGGAGAAAAGCGGTCCCGGCTGGTACAGAGTGATACACACCATCGAAAGCGGAGTGGACGGAACAGAAAGTTTTTTCTACGAATATGGAATTATTGATAGTGAAAACTGGGCGACCTTCATTCTTCTCTACCCGTCAGAGGAGCGGGAGCGTTTCGCGGCCATAGCCGCAAAAATGGAGAAAACCCTTCAGCTGTCCTCTTCTGAAGGGACCGAAAGTGAAGGGACCGACAGCAAAGCCTTCGTGCCGGACGATCCTTTTTTTATGGAAAACGGCCAGGTATATAAAAATGAAACCCTTCTCGACTGTGAAGTGTATGAAGTTCCATCCGGGCTGGACAACGATATCAAGTTCTGGACCGTGATCGGGACAGGAACTTCCGACGTCGTGACCGGGGAGGAGACCGGTGTCTGGTTTTTCGGAGAGCACGGAGAATACGTAACAAATATCTTTCTGAAGAACGAGAAGGAATATCAGGATCTCCTCTGGAGCCCTGCGGGTGATCGTCTGGTCCTCGTCAGAGGGATCGAAGGGGAGCAAGATCTGGTCTTCGAGCTGTACGCTGAATATATGGAAAAAAAGGCGGAGTTCAGGGGTCTTCGGGCGAGTCTTGCGTGGCTGGAGGACGGCATGCGATTCGTCTTCACCCGGATCGACGACATCCGAGAGGGAGTACCCCCCTCCGATCTTCCCTATGGTCTCAAGCTGTCCGCCGTGCTGTACGATTCAGCCATAGAAGAGACGATACCGCTGAAAGAATCCACAGACACTAAAAACTTCTCCTTCGACTCAGTCTCCGAGGACGGGGAGCATATCGCTCTCACCGAAACATCTGTCCAATCCTCCAAAGATTGGGGAGAGGAGGAAAAGATAAAGGAGCGGGAGATAAAGGTTCCCATGCCGGCAGCGGGATAAAAGTTCCGCAATACTCTGGTATATATCGGCCCTCGGAAGCAGAAGCGGAAAGACCCGTTCAGAACACTCCATGGGCATCTTCGATTTTTACCATTAGCGGCTGGAAATTGAACCAGCCGATTTGGAAAGTATCCTCGCAGGAGTTCCGAAAGCAAATTCATCACTATTTAAGGAAAGGTTGATTCGGCGATGACAAGGAAAGTACTCCTTTTTTGCGTGTGTGCTGCAGCACTCTTCGGTTTCGCTTCATTGACAGGGGGGATCGCGGCGGCGGCCGACAGCTATCCTTTCATGGACCAGATTTTCTCGGCCATCCAAGGCTCTGTGAATCTGGACCTGAGCGATGA
>JAAYJB010000375.1 GCA_012523155.1 Synergistaceae bacterium
CCGAAACGGCGCACCAATCCGCTCTTTTCCAGGTTCGTCAGGTGATACCTGATCGTCCTTGTCTCTACTGCTATTCCCCGTTTTTCGAGGGCTTTCCGGAGGTCTGAGGACGCCTGGAGCTTCCCTGAAAAGTACAGCGTCCTCATAATTTCTACAACTGTTTCGGGGTATTCTTCAATTTCCGGCATCTTGAACCTCCATAAAGAGAAGTTTTTGTGTTATCTGCCTTTTACAATTACGGAAATAGAATTCCGCTTTATTTTCAGGTTCCGAAACTAAAAAGATCTTTTTCTGCATACATAAAAAAACCACTACACATTAAAAATACTATGCTTATTTATATCATTTTTCCCCACGCTTGACAACAAGCCTTCATTATGCGTATGATTACCTTGCAATAAAACGGAAATCTATTTCCGTTATCTGATTTTTCAAATGGTGCATATTACAACCACGGAAGGAGACATATCCATGAGGAAAGTTTCTCTGTTGGTTTCAACAGGCAACCTTGGAGACAACATCATCGAGAAGGGAACCTTCTACGAGGGCGTGAAAAGGGATATCGACTGTTTCGGGGCCGATGCGGGAACTGCCGATGCCGGCCCCACATTTTTGGGGGCTGACATGCCCCACAATCCCATCGAGTGGGAGCGTCACGACCTCGAGATCACCCTCGTGGAGGCCCGGAAGAAGAAGGTCCCCATGATCGTGGGCTCATGCAGCACCACAGGCACGGACAGGGGAGTCAACCTCTACGCTGACATCATCCGCACAGTAGCGAAGGAACGAAAGATGGAGCCCTTTACCATGGCTCTCATCTACTCCCAGATTCCCATGGAGTCTCTTCGGGAGCGGGTGAGTAAAGGGGAAACGGAGCCCCTGGGGGCGTCCTTCCCGCTGACAGACGAAGTCCTGGACAACACCACCAACGTCACGGCGAGCATGGGAGTGGAACAGATCGTGCACGCCCTGGAAAAGGGAGCGGATGTGATCATCGCCGGCCGTGCCTGCGACGATGCTGTGCTGGCCGCCTATCCCATCTTCAGGGGCTTCGACAGGGGCGTCAGCCTTCACATGGGAAAAGCCGCCGAATGCGCCTCTCTCGTCTGCTGGCCCCAGAAGGTGAAGGAATCCATCATCGGGACCGTGTACGATGATCATTTCACCATCGAGCCCATGCACCCCGACCAGCAGGCCACCCCTCACAGCGTCGCGGCCCATTCAATGTACGAGCGGACCAATCCCTTCATCCAGGCCCTCCCCGGCGGCATCCTCGACATGCACGCCAGCAAATACGAGGCTCAGACGGACCGGATCTGCAAAGTTACGGGGAGCCTTTTCGTCCCGTCCCCCGACGGAAGCTACAAGGTCAAGCTCGAGGGGGCGGGAGAGGCCGGCCATAGAGTATACCATCTCGTGGGCATCCGTGATACGAGAGCGATCGCGAACCTCGACCAGATCCTCTCCGACACCCGGAAGAAGGTCTCGGACATAATCGGGCCGGCACGGGACGACCAGTACGAGCTGTTCTTCCACCCCTACGGGAAGAACGCCGTCATGAAAGAAAACGAGCCTGTGGAGATCACCCGGTCCCACGAGGTTGCCATAGTTATCGAAGTCATCTCGAAGGACCTTGAGCTGGCCACCTCCGTCGCCAAGTGCGCCAAGTTCCGATTCTTCTACATGAGTTACCCCGGCCAGATGAATTCCTCGGGTGGATCCGTGGCCCTCATAACAGACGAGCCTCTCTTCCCGAAGAACAAGTGCTACCAGTGGACGGTGGACCACCTGGTCACCCTGAAAGATCCACTGGATCCAGGCATCTTCCGCTATACCTTCGAAACCGTTTCGGGGGTGTAGACCATGGAAGGGAACGCGGCGAACACCCTTCTCACGCAGCTGGCTGACTTCTACGCCTCCCTCTGCCCCGGGGACATTCCCGAAAACGTCCTGGAGAAGGCGCGGAGAGTACTCATGGATTTCCTCTGCGAGACGGCCGCAGGATTTCACGAAGGAGAGCTTGCGTCCATCTCTATCGATTACGCCAGGGAAACAGGCGGCAGGGAGGAAGCCACCATCCTCTGCGACGGAAGTAAAGTTCCGGCGCCATGGGCCGCCCTCGCCATGGGGATCATGGCCCACTCCATCGAGCTCGACGACGGGCACCGGTGGGGCACATCCCACCCGGCCGTTGCCGTCATTCCCGCCGTGCTTGCCATGGGGGAAAAAACGAACTCCTCCTTCCCTGAAATACTGAAGGGGATCGTCATCGGATACGACGCCATGCTTAGGGCGGCACGGTCCATCAACCCGTCCCACCTGAAGCGGGGCTTTCACTCAACCGGAACCTGCGGCTCCATCGGGGCCGCCGCCGGGTGCGCCTCCATCCTTGGACTGGGAAGCGAGAAGTTCGCCTACGCCATATCCATGGGAGGGCTCCAGAGCGCGGGACTCCAGGAGATGCTCCACGACCACCCGGGCATCAAGCCCCTGCAGCCAGGGAAATCTGCCCTGGCAGGAGTGCTTTCTGCGGAATTCGCCTCCCGGGGTGCAAAATCACCCCGCACCCTATTCGAGGGAGAGCACGGATGGTTCAAGGCCATGTGCGCGGGGGAATACTCGGAGAAAGCCCTCACCGGTGATCTCGGGAAGCGCTGGGAGATCCTGCTGACCTACACGAAGCTCTACCCCACCTGCAGACACTGTCACGCCGCCATCGACCTGGTACGGGAAGCCCGGAAGGTCCTGGAGTGCACGGAACGGGATGTTGATTCCATCCACGTGAAGACCTACAGGCTCGGTATTGTTGAAGTGGGGAAGATATTCCTTCCCTCGACTTTCGAGGAAGCCATGTTCAGCATGCCATTTTCACTCGCAGTGGCGCTCAGGAAGGGAAACGTCACCCTCCAGGACTATACTCCTGAACTTCTTGCCGACAAAGAACTGAGACGGGTCGCCTCCTCAGTGACGATAGAGGAGGATGAAGGGATGAACGCCCTGTACC
>JAAYJB010000376.1 GCA_012523155.1 Synergistaceae bacterium
ATGCCTGTTGTTGCCATTATTCCCGTGCTGCTGCTCGGGCTGTTCACATGGAAGACAATGCCCTCACTGAGCCACGAGAGCGGAAGTGCGCTTTCTCCCCAGAAAGGGCTTTTCTACACCCTGAAATCCGTGTTTGCGATTATTTACCCCATATGGGCGATTTCCAGCGTCAGAGACGCCGCGAGCCAGGGAGTGAGGATGTTCTTCCCTATTAAGATAGCTTCAGAGGGGGCCGATATAACATTTGTGGGAACGGTCCTCTTCCTGATCATGCTCGGAACCACCCTTTCCATGCTGGTGATCGGCAGGATAGCGGACATCTGCGGAAAGAAAAAGACCCTTGCCATGATCATGGGGTTGTCTTCCCTCTGCCTTTTCGCAGGCCGTGCCGCAGGAGGGTGGACTGCAATCCTGTTCTTCGTACTTGGAACGTCTGCAGTCAACGCAACCATGCCCATAACGGCGGCGATAGCCCAGGAAATGGTCCCCAATTCCCGGGGAATGGCCAGCTCCATCGTGATGGGGCTCTCCTGGGGAGTTGGAAATTTGCTCATGGCTCCTTTCGGCAAAATCGGCGACTTGTACGGCATAGACGCTACGTTGTTTCTTGTGGCGCTGCTGCCCCTTCTCACGTTTCCCTTTTTGCTGACGAAACCATTCAGGGAATCCAGGGACTGATTCCAGTTTCCCGGAAAGCAGGGGGCGCGAAATCCGCGCCCCCTGCTTCATTCATCCTTTTTTTCTTCCTGCCATTTCCGCCTTCGCGTCTCGCGCTCCAGCCGCTTCGGTTCGAGTGAGACGGCATCTCCCTCAAAGAGCGATTCCATTCCTCCGGAATAAAGGGACCTGGCCCGATCGCATGTTTCCCGGCATTTCCCGCTGCAGGTGCTTCTGTTGTCGTCAGGTTCGGTATAGACGGTGATGACTCCCTCAAAATTGCGAAGCACGGTCTTCCTGTCAGACCGGGAAAGGACATAGTTCGGCATAACGGGAATTTTTCCTCCGCCTCCGGGCGCGTCCACGACGAATGTGGGGACGGCAAGGCCGGACGTATGGCCCCGAAGATACTCCATGATCTCGATCCCTTTCCCTATGGAAGTCCGGAAGTGTTCAATACCTCTCGACAGATCGCACTGGTAAATATAGTAGGGGCGGACCCGAAGCTTCAACAGCTTCTGGTTCAGCTCACGGAATATGTAGGGGCAATCGTTGACTCCCTTGAGCAGAACCGACTGGTTCCCGAGAGGAATTCCCGCATCAGCGAGACGGGCACACGCTGTTTCCGCCTCTGCAGTGAGCTCCCTGGGATGGTTGAAGTGAAGGTTTATCCACAAGGGGTGATATTTTTTGAGCACGGCACACAGACTTTCAGTCACCCTCATGGGAAGGACTGCCGGAATGCGGCTCCCGATCCTTATTATCTCAACCGTTGGTATGGCTCGTATCTTTGAGAGTACGGAATCCAGCGCTTCGTCCGATAGGGTCAGGGGGTCTCCGCCGGTTATGAGTACGTCACGGATAGCGGGAGTCCTGGCAATATACTCCACGCACCTGTCGATCTGTTCCGCAGTCCTCTGGGTATCGTTCTGTCCCGCAAAACGCCTTCTTGTACAGTGACGGCAGTACATTCCGCACTGGTCCGTGACGAGAAGGATGCATCGGTCGGGGTACCTGTGGGTGAGCCCCGGTACGGGAGAATCCACGTCCTCATGGAGAGGGTCGAGAAGATCCGTTGAGGAAATGATCGTCTCCTTCAGTGACGGTATCGCCTGTTTCCTGATGGGGCAGTCGGGATCACTGCCGTCGATGAGAGAAGCGTAGTATGGAGTGATGGCCATGCGGAGCGAGTTCAGGCTGCGTTTCAGCGTTGAATGTTCGCTCTTCGAGAGAGGCAGGATGCGTCCCAGTTCCTCCGCGGACGTGATCCGTGCCCTCATCTGCCAGCGCCAGTCATTCCAGAGTTCCTCGCCCACAGATTCTCTGAGGGCTTCAAGATAGTTTTTCCCTTCGTGGAAAAGGGGAAGGCTGAGGAGTATGCTTTCTTTTCCCCGCTTTGTTCTGGATGACGGAGGGCGTATTTCCTCCCCGTTTCCGTCAGCGGCCGCTTGACTGCTTTCCGATTTTTTTGCAGTAGAGGACAAGGTCGTCACCTTCCGAATAAAAGTCCGGAATGCGTCCGCATTCCGTATATCCACGGGCAAGGTAGAAATACCGTTGCCCGAGATAGTCATCCCTTCCGGCCGTTTCTACCCGTATAACAGCCCGCGTGGACTGGACGAGCAGCGCCGAGCACATCTTTTCTTCCAGCTTTTTGCCTATCCCCTTTTTCTGGAAAGCAGTGTCGACAGCGATCCAGTAAAGATCGAAGGCAAAATCGGTCATGGGAGCAGGCCCGTATACAAGGAAACCGGCCAGCTGCCCCTCGCTCCAATCAGTGAGAAGGACATAGTCTTTCCCGGGATGAAGCGACCACTCGATCAGAACGTCCTCAAGCACGTCGAGTTCTCCGGGAGTAAAGGCCCCCGTCGAACGTGCCGCAGCAAGGCATTTTTCAGCAAGAAGATTTTCCACCGCATGCTCCTCCCCGGGCCTTTTCAAGGGCCAGTTCTACAATTGCAGATACCGTATCCAGCTCCGACATGCCGCTTTCCCGGCATTGCCTCATGAATCCCCCTCCATCAGACAAGTCGGGATTGGGGTTCACATCAATAACAAAGAGCATGCCGTCTTTCTCTCTCAAGTCCACCCGGAAATATCCCCTGCAGCCCAGGGCTTTTCCGGCGGAATCAGCAAGTTCCCTTGCCAGACGGGCTTTTTCTCCTTCCGCTTTTTTCGGTGTGAGGTCATACAGCGGGGACTTGGGATCCCATTTTGAACCATAGTCGAGGTAATTGCGGCATCCCTCCATATTCCCGTAGTCAATCACCGAAACCCCTACCGGCCGATAGGGGCCGTTTCCCATAAACGATACGGAATACTCGCTTCCCGGCAGAAACTCCTCGGCACGTATGCCTGCCGGGAAATCGGCCAGTTTGGACAAGACGGATTCCTCGAGCCGTGCAGCATCCTCCACGAGAGATCCTCCATCTATCCCCACACTCCCGTCCTCAGAAAGAGGCTTCAGAAAAACGGGGAGCCGGAGTTTTTCCAGAAGCCCGGAGGGTGTCGGGCCCGGGAAAAGAGTTACTCCCGCAGGGACGGGGACTTCGTTTTCAATGAGCCGTTCCGTTGTCACGTCCTTTGAAAGGCAGGCTTTGAGGACTGACGCCGGGTTCCCCGTGCATGGGATGCCTTCCTTCTCGACTATGGTCACGAAACGGTGTTCCGCCCCGCTGTCGCAGCCGAAACCCTCGAAGAGATTGAAAAGGCATTCCGCCCCTGATGAGCGTATAAGAGAAGCGGTCCTTTCAGGTGAGGAAAGGAGTTTTGGTGTTATATCAGCGGTCAGGACACGCCAGCCCGCCTGTTTCAGAATTTTCGATATCCATTCCCTGGTGCGGAGGGCATCGCTGACATCCGGCCGGCCCATCTGTTCCAGGGCGGCGGCAGCCAGTATGGTCCTGGGTTTTTGAGGAGGCTCCGAGGAATGATCGGAGTTCATGATGCGTCAGCCTCCCTGGCGAAAGGAGAGCAATCAAGGCTGCATCTGCGGAATGCGCTCATGAGAATTGACCGGATCAGTCCGGCGTAGGTCCCTCCGCTGAGTCTGTGGAGAATGGGAAGGTCACTGTAAAGGGGCGAAAGACCCGGCAGCGGGTTTATATCGATGATCCTGGGGATCCCGTCGCTGTCAAGGCGAAAATCTACCCGGGCCATATCACGAAGCTCCAGTGCTGAAAACGCGGACACGGCACATCTTCCGATCTGGTCCCGCAGGGCCGGTGGAATTGTTTCCGGCCCCTCGTACCGTATTCTTTCGAGATAATTTCTCTTCTCCTCGAGAGAGTAGAGGAATTCCTCTCTCGCCTGAAGGGGGGTAATTTTCATCATGCCGGCAACTGAGGGGTTCCCGTTTCCGGTAATTCCGACCGTTATCTCGTCTCCGGGGAGGTATTCTTCCAGCAGTGCCGGTTGATCATACCTGTTCCAGATGCGGCGGATTTTTTTCTCCGCTTCCAGGGGGGAATGGGCTACAGAGTCCGAGAAAATCCCTTTTGATGATCCCTCGTACCGTGGTTTCACAACCATTCGGCTGAACTGTCCGAACAGGGATGGAAGTGAAGCAAGATCTTCGTTGCCGCGGAATGAAGCTGAAAAAGGCACTGGAATCCCTTCGGCTGCTAGGGCACGGCAAGACAAAAGCTTATCCAGGGCCATTGCCATGGATACTGCGTCAGAACCCCAGAAGGGAATGGAGGCGCTTTCAAGCGCACACGGAACCTGGGCTTCCCGGCCCCGTCCCTGTCCCCTGCCCTCGGCTATATTCGCTACGAATTCGGGTGACTGGTTCTGCAGCCGTGAAGCGAAGTTTTCATCCTGTTCACAGAGGGATACACTGAATCCGAAAGATGCGATAGTCTCGGCAACTGACTCCACGGTAGAGAGGGGGTCGTATTCCTCGTACTTGTCATCAGGTTCCCCCTCACCTGCAGATTTTTTGAGGTTGAAGACAACCGAGATTTTTGAAACGGAACGCAACGGAACGTCCGGCTCGCAGCCGAAATCATCGTTCATAAACGATCTCCTCCCGGAGGGTATGATCCGGTACCTCTGCATTGAACAGGATCAGGGAAACGTTCCCGAATTTGATGGCCGCCTGAGAAAACCCTGTTCAGACTGTTGAGATACCTGTTATTTGCGGATTATATGCCTTTTCGGAAGAAATACAAGAGGGTTTTCAAAAAAAAAGAAGAGAGAAAAGGGGCCTCCGAAGAGGCCCCGAACGTTATGCTACTGTTTTAAAGACTTCTTTTTTCGCCTTGCAGATCGGGCAAATGTCCGGGGCGTTTCCTTCCTCGACGTAACCGCATATGGGGCAGAGGAAGAACACGGAGTCCTTTCCCTTTCCCAGTGAAGCCATGGCTTTTTTGTACAGTTCTCCGTGCACTTTTTCCGCTTCGTTCGCCAGAGTGAAGGAACGGTGGGCGTTCTTCTGGTCCTCTTCCTCGGCGTCTTTTATAAATGCCGGGTACATCTCCGTAAACTCGTAGGTTTCCCCTTCGAGTGCTGCCTTGAGGTTCTCGGCGGTGGATTTGACCCCGCCCATTGCCTTGAAGTGCGCAACGGCATGGATGGTCTCAGCTTCAGCTATGGTGCGGAAGAGCTTCGCCGCCGCGGGATATCCCTCTTTTTCCGCCTGCTCGGCGAAAGCAAGATATTTCCTGTTGGCCATGGATTCCCCCGCGAATGCTTCTGATAGCCCGCTCATCGTCTTTTCCATTTTTTATTCCTCCGTCATATTTATTTTTGGAATTCAAAAAAAAGCGGCCCCGTAAGGGACCGCTCATTGAAGCAGCGGCAAATGCCTGCTATTTCAGCGCGATAACCGCCTCCGGCGTGATGACCCTGAAGGTGAACGACTCCGCGAAAAAGAGCCGGACCTTCCCACCGTTCCTCTCCTCAAAGCCGAGAGAGAGGTCCTGTCCCAGAACGAGTTCAAAATCTCCGCCCCTAAGGGAAACGAGGTATGATTCATCCTGGGTGGAGAGGATGATCTTCTCTACAAGGTTGCCCACATGTTTCGAAATGGGGTATCCCGGAACGCTGCTGTATACTGTTTTCCAGACCTTGGGAGATGCCACGAGGGCGTAGGGGCCTTCCACGGCATCCTGCTGGAATGTGAAGATACCCGCTGAAACGGCATTAACAAGGCTCTGCCCGTCGTCACCTTCTATTGCTGCCGTCCGCTCCGCAGCGATAGATGCAAGCCCATGGATACCTGCAGCAGAAAGTCCCTTATACACGGCATTTTCCTCGAAAAGGGCGATCTCTTTCGCTGCTTTTTCAAGGGAAGAAAAATCGGGGTCTTTTGCACCCCTCGAGATGTTGTCAAGCTCCCAGATATCCATGTCGAATGTGTATCTGCTTTCAACAAGCGGCAGGACCCGGTTTACACCAAACTGCACGCCGCCGGTGGACTGAGCCGGGACCAGGTCAAGCCGACCCGTCGGGTGTGCGCTGTATGTCCAGCCCTTCGGTCCGACAATATCGGAGAACCTTCTTGCGGAAAGATTTGCCGTAAGAACCTTTTTTGCCTGTCCGTCGAGTTCTTGCCAGGCTTCAGGCGTGATAAGCGATGCCGATCTTCTCAATATGTCCATATCAAGTGCCTCCTTTACCTTAGCGGTTCTGCGGCCTGGTTATTTCAGGCTGCCGATGCCGAGTCCTCCGGATGAGGTGCCTTCCGCTGCTCCTGCCCCGGCTTCGCCTGCCGTTTCTACTTCGAGCAGAGGGGCAGACGTGAAGAGATAGGTCTTCAGTTCCTTGTCCCAGCCCTCCATATTCCGCCTGAGCCATTCAATAAGCATTGCGGCATGCTCGATTTCCTCATCCCTGTTGTGTGCAAGGAGTTCTTTAAGTTCTGCGTTCGGGGTAACCGCAACTCTCTGGTTGTAATAATTGACTGCTTCCACTTCCTCCATGAGGCTTTTGAGTGCCTTCGCCTCATCTGATGTTTTCTGGTCAAGAAGATCGGCCGGTTCAGTGAATTGCATGGTATCGCTCCTTTCGTTCCGTTTATGTCCGGTTACTGGAAAATGGAGTTCCAGCCGGACAAATCTTTTGATTATTATACCCTTTGGGGAGAATTTTTATCAAAGGGCAGGCTTAAAATGTAGATAACCGTAGTTTGTAATCATTGTATATTGTCTGAATCCTAGTATAGCAAAAAAAATCATCCGGTCAATATTGGTCAGAATTTTTGTTGATTAAAATTTCGAAAATGAAAAATCAGAGCGGCTTCGTTCTGATACCGGATGCTGGAGAATTCAATCCGGGGAACCATATTGTGAAATGATGAAAAATATCGATGTATGAAAGTCATGAACTCACGCTCTCAGGAGATAGAAAACGGTTACTGTCCCTTAAGGAAGGAGGGGGCATCACACTTCGGGATACCGGGCAGCGGTAGGGGCAGGGGATTCAGAATTCTGTTCGCAATGCTTTCTCTGCCGGGCCCATTCCTGTTTCTATAACGGTCTCCAAGCTCTCCGTTTTTATGATATTATAGCTGCAGGAAAATTATACGTCTCCGAGCCCGTTTGCCTAAAGGATCTCCCATGGCTGCGGGCCGTCAGGGTCTACCCGGAAACAGGTGGGCCTCCCGTTTCAGGCAAGGAGACAAAGAACGCGCAGAAAGTGCCGTCCCTTGCCGTATAGTGCAGAGGGGCGGCTTTTTTTGAAAAAAATATATAACAAGGGAGGAAATGAAATGAAACTTCGAAAGTACCTGGTCCTTTTCGCTCTTTTTACCGCTCTGTTTGTAAGCGCTGCAGGTGCCGCGGGGGCTGCGGAAGTCCTTCGCATGGCGACCACGACCAGTACGGATAATACGGGCCTGCTTGATTATCTTGCCCCTATCCTGCTCGAGGAGAAGGGGATCGAGATACGCTGGGTCTCCGTAGGGACTGGGAAGGCGCTGGAATACGGAAGGAACGGCGACGTCGACGTGGTCCTTGTCCATGACCCGGAGGCAGAGGAAAAGTTTGTTGCCGAGGGATCTGGAGTAAACCGCCGGAAGGTTATGTTCAACGATTTCATCATTGTGGGACCAGTATCTGATCCTGCGAAAGTCAAGGGGCTCTCTGTAACCGAGGCTCTGAAGAAGATTGCCCTCTCGGCGGCTCCCTTTGCGAGCCGCGCCGACAAATCGGGGACCCACATGGCGGAACTTCGACTCTGGGCTGCCGCAGGAATGCCTGAGCCTGACAAGGAACAGTGGTATATACAGACAGGCCAGGGAATGCTCGAAACGCTCATGATAGCGGGCGAGCGTAAAGGATACGCCTTCACGGACCGGGGTACTTTCATTAAGTACGAGGATTCCCGAAAGGAAGGGGCAGACCTGGTGATCACAGTGGAAGGTGATGCTTCACTGAAGAACCAGTACAGCGTAATGGCGGTCAATCCTGCAAAATGGGATAACATTCGTTATGACCTTGCCCTGACGTACATAGACTGGCTGGTTTCTCCTTCAGCCCAGAAGGCTGTTGCCGAGTTCAAACTCCTCGGGAAGCAGCTATTCTTCCCTAACGCAGGACAGTAGAAACAAACGAAGGGGCCGGAGAACTCCGGCCCCTTCGTTCAGTTTCCCCCGCTCGTTTACTGCCCTTCAATTGTGACTTTCTTCATTCTCTCAGCCTGGACTTTTTCGGCAACTTCAACTGTCAGGACGCCGTTTTTGAAAGCCGCCTTTGCGGAATCGGGATCGACTTCTACCGGGAACTGTATGGAACGGGAGACTGTTCCGTAATATCTCTCACACCGGAAAACGTCGTTCTCATCAACGGTCTTTTCGTCAGCTTTCTCTGCCTTGAGCGTGAGCCGGTCCTCGAAAACGTTCAGTTCAACCCTGGAAGGATCTATTCCCGGAATTTCGAACTCAGCGAAAATCTTCCCGTCCTTCCTGTAAAAATCTCCCCTTGGAATCGCAGGGACTTTTTCAGGATCAACGTAGCCCATTTCAGGGGAAAAATCTCCGAAGACCCGCATCATGTCCCGCATCATCCTGTCTGCAAACGAAAAGGGACTCACAGGCTGTGAAACATCATTGGGCCTTATGGCCAGGTATCTTCTTGTCATCATGCCCACCTCCGTTTGATCTTTATTGACCTTATAGTGATTATTATATTCGTCAGCATTGGTTAGACAAGGCGGGAGGGGGTAAAATAAGAGGATATAGAGAAGATTATCATCTGAAATACGTGACTTGCTTTTTATTTCTTTTTTTTCCTTGTTTTTACTTTTTAAGGAAAATGCCAGGGTGTACAATCCATTCATATCAATTTTCTGCAGAAGAGAGGTTTGTTCATGAAAAAGGATATTGGTGTATGCACCCCGCTTTATCCGGCTCCTGCCCTTGTGGTGACGGCCTATGACCGGCAGGGGATCCCGGGGGGGCTCATGGTTGCATGGGGTGGAGTCTGCAACTCGGAACCTCCGTGCATTTCCGTGGCCGTGGCAAAAAACCGTCATACGCTGGAAGGAATAATGAAAAGAAAGGCATTCTGCGTGAATGTTTCTTCCGAGGACGTGATATGCGAGGCTGACTTCTTCGGGCTTGCCTCAGGTAGAGACGTGGATAAATTTGAAACGGCCGGGCTCACTCCCCGAAAAGGAGACCTGGTCGACGCTCCCTTAATTGAAGAGTTCCCGATTTCCATGGAATGTGAAGTTGTTCAGTCCATTGATCTGGGCTCGCATTTCCTTTTCGTCGGGAAGGTCGTGAAAACGTGGGCGGTTGAGAAATGCCTTGATGAAAAAGGGTATCCTGACCCACTGAAGGTAAAGCCCCTTGTTTTTGCCCCGAAATGCGGTACGTATTATGCCCTTGGAAGGGTAGTGGGGAAAGCCTACAGTGAGGGGAAAAAAAAGTTCAGGGGAAAATAATGGATGATGCTCAGTTTGCAAAAATGTTTGAGAAAACGGGTCTCGGCTGATTTTAAGCCGAGATCCGTTTTTTCAGATGTCTTGCCGATTTTAGGGTGCCTTTGTTTCCCCGTTTTTCTTTGAGAGAAGAAAAAGCACTATCACAACCGCAGTGCTGCCCAGTGCCACCACAATATTGCCGTGTAGGGCGAGAAGTCCTGCAACTCCGAATGCAAGGCGGTGGAGAGAGGGAAGTCTGCCCTTTGCAAAACCGGTAATGGAGAAACCGAGGCCTGCAAGTGCGCCCACACCACTGACGATTGATGTCAGGTTGCCCACAAGGGAGCTCTTCAGCAGCAGGCCCGGGTCGTAGCAGAACGCAAAGGGGACGATAAATGCCAGAATGCCCAGTCTGCAGGCGGCAAAACCGGTCCTGTTGGGGTTCGATCCCGCAATGGAGGCTGCGGCGTAAGCAGCCAGAGCCACTGGAGGAGTTATATTGGATATGATGGCGTAGTAAAAAACGAACATGTGCGCGGCCAAAGGCATGATGCCTATCTTGGCCAGGGCAGGCACACCCAGGGCTGCGCCCAGTATGTAGGCGC
>JAAYJB010000377.1 GCA_012523155.1 Synergistaceae bacterium
CGTCGCGCTCGCTGAAAATAACGTACTCGTCCCCGTCAAGCTTCACTTCTGTTCCGGCGTACTTGCTGAAGATTATCCTGTCGCCGACCTTTACTTCGAGGGGGAGCTTCTGGCCGTTCTCAAGGACCTTGCCGGTCCCGACGGCGATGACTTCGCCCTCGGTCGGCTTTTCCTTGGCGGTATCGGGAAGAACGATGCCGCCCTTTGTTTTTTCCTCGTGATTGACGACCTTGACTACGATCCTGTCTCCAAGCGGTTTCAGATTCATGGTACAAATCCCTCCTAAGAATGTTTTACAAAATACTAGCACTCATTCGAAGCGAGTGCTAAATGACCGCAATAGATATTACGGATGTGGAGGGGGAATCTCAACCGCAATATGGGGGAATAATAGCTGAATAATGGTTGCTGACTTTTATTTTCGTCGATAATCTTACTTTTATTGATCTTTTTAAAAATACAGCTCACCAAAGGGTCCACGAGGGATCAGGTGAGAGATCCAGTGATGAGCGGACTCCTCTTCGGAAGGCGGAATAGCCTGCCGCTGCAATCATTACGGCATTGTCGGTGCATCTCGAAGCAGGAGGAAGGTACACCTTCCAATCCTTTTTTTTCTGAAGCTCGCGCCGCAGGGCACTGTTTGCCGCCACACCGCCCGAAAGCGCAACGGATGTTATCCCGGTCATTTTCACGGCCAGGGAGAGTTTGCCCACGAGAGATTCCACCACTGCGCGCTGAAATGACGCACACACATCCTCAAGGGGAATATTCGTCCCCTCCTTGCGAAGCCTTGCAATTTCTGTCACCGCAGCAGTTTTCAGACCGCTGAAGCTGAAGGATATCTCCCTGTTTCCCTTCATGGGTACAGGGAAATCAAACGCACGCGGATTTCCCGTATTCGCGAGCCTGTCCATCACCGGACCTCCGGGATAGGGGAGCCCCAGGACCTTGCCCACCTTGTCGTAGGCTTCTCCGGCAGCATCATCCCGTGTGCCTCCCAAGAATTCGTACATCCCGTAATCTTTCGCGAGGACGATCTCCGTATGCCCTCCTGAGACGATCATGCAGAGAAAGGGGGGCTCAAGGTCAGGAAAAGAGACTATATTGGCGAACATGTGACCTTCGAGGTGATTGATTCCTATAAGGGGAACATCCCATGCCATGGCAAGCGCTTTTGCGGCCATCACTCCCACGAGAAGCGATCCCATAAGCCCCGGGCCGGCGGTTACGGCAATAAGGCCGATTTCTTTTGCCGGATCCGAAAGGCCCCCCCTGCGGAGCACTTCCTCCATGAGGGGAAGAAATGCCTCAAGGTGCTGCCTGGCAGCGAACTCGGGCACAACACCCCCGAACGGGGCATGGGATTCTGTCTGGCTGGCCATGAGCTCGGCAATCACGGACCTGCGTCCCTGAAGCAGAGCCACGGCCGAGTCGTCGCAGCTGCTCTCAATACCCAGGGTCAAAAATGAGTCTTCGGGTCCGGTCATCTTTTCGGATACTCCAGTTC
>JAAYJB010000378.1 GCA_012523155.1 Synergistaceae bacterium
GATGGCCTGGATCTTGTCGATCATGTCGCCGTACTTCGGGCGATATTTCTCATACACCGGGGCAACCGCCTTTATGAAAGGCTCCCTGTCCGGACGGGTGAACACAACCCCCAGTTCCTCGCACTGCTTTATCTCCTTTTCATCCATCTGCTTCTGGAAATCAAAGGAGAAGGCGCTCATCTTCTTCGACTCTTCGAGGAAGACAGCCTTGTCTGCGTCCGGAATTGAATCCCAGAGCCTCTTGGAAGCCACGAGAGGATTGGAGACATGCATGTACCACAGGAGCGCAGCGCTTTTCGTCAGCTCGAAGTATTTCTGGGTGAGCATGTGCGTTGTCGTTCCCTCGCATCCGTCGATCGTTTTAAGCTGCCAGGCTGAATAGACATCGTTGAATGCCATGGGAACGGCGCTCGCACCAAATGCGTTGATCGTGTCGATCATTTCTGCCGAGTTGATGACCCGAAGTTTCAGCCCCTTGAGATCCTCGATACTGTTGACCGGTTTCGGCGGGAAGAGGTGGCGCATTCCGTTCTCCCACCAACCGAGGATAATAAGGTTCCTCTTCGCCAGTCCTTCTTCGAACTCCTTGCCTACGGGGCCGTTCAGAACATCATGGGCCTCCTGGGAGTCCTTGAAGATGAAGGGAAGGCTGAGCACCCCGATCTTCGGATTGTAGGAAGTCAGGAGAGATCCCGTGGCCAGGACCATATCGGTGGTGCCGAGCTGGGCGCCTTCGATGAGCTGGTTGGGCTTGCCGTACAGATCCGAAGGATAAATCTCAAACGTGTAGCGGTTGTCTGTCGCGGCCGAAACTTTCTCTGCCCATGTTTCCAGGTACATCTGGTAATGGTGATCCTTGGTCCCCGTGTGCCCAATTTTTATCACCTTCGGGGCCGCAAATACGGATGAAGAGAGCGCAAATACGAACATCACAACGACAGCTGCAAGAAACATTCTTTTCTTCAAATCTACCGCCTCCCTTTCTTTCTGAAAAAATAAAACAGGAGAAAAGACCAAGCTGATAATGACACTCCTGAATTCATTCAAAGTTTACAGTACTGCATAAATAACTGTCAAATATATATCGCATAACCATTTTGTTATTTTAATAACTTTCCAGGTTTTGAAGAGATTTTTTTTAACACGAATTTCACTTATTCCCAAATGAGGAGTTCAGGGAACGGGCGGATGGCCATACCCCAGTTCACCGGACTTAAAAGATCGTGCTATTGCAGCCACTGACTGGTCATAGTTCTTTTTTCTTTCCTGCGGATATTCCATAATAAGGCAGTTCAGAAAATCGGGACCGACCCACTGCTTCATATAGACAATAGAATCTTCCCTGTAGCCGGAGAGGACAAACCACCTCTTTCCCGAGGCCTCGTAGGTGACCTCGTCGAATAAATCCTTTGCAGCGCCTGCGGCTTCCTTCACGTCCATCTCGAATACGTTGTGGCTTCCATACACGGTGAGAACAAACCCCTCCCCGTCAAAAAACCGTCGTCCGTCGTCGTTCTCAGGAGCGGGGTCCATTCCCATGCGTGCCGGGTAGGACACTGTGAAGCCGAACCTGCTGTTGTAATAGCGTGTGAAGTCTTCGGCAAAACCTGCAGTCGAAAGGAACAAAAAAAGCAGAATCTTCGCGGCCTGTTTCGCCGCCGTTGTTTTCTTCATGAAAAAAACACCTTCCTTTCTGGCAGTCTTTGTTCATTCCCTTGCTGAATTTTAGAGGAAAAAAGTCCCCCTGGAGCACTATCCGCGCCTTTCCACGTATCTCGATCCTCCCATGAAGACCGTTGCCGTGGCTGATCGTCCCGTTCTCACAAGGGACACCTCCGCCTCTTTCCTTAAAAACCTGCCGCTGTGCAGTTCTGCCGTAAAGGTACGCTTTCATCTCCATAGCTCCTTCCCCATGCTCCCGTTCCATCTCATGGAGTCCGGAGGGAATCTGTGTAGAGTACTCCAATTCCTCAAATACCGTCAATACTGGAATACTTTTCTTCTCCCCTGTTGCGGATTCGGGACCGGAAGGGTATAAAGGAAAATATCGCCGATTTGAACGGCGGACAGGAGGAAAAGCAATGGAAAGGACGGAAATCCCGAATATCATTGAGGTCTTCAGAAAAACTTCAGGCTGGAACCGTGTTCCTCCCGAGAAAGCCCTCCGGAGCGACATTGCCGGCATGGAAATGTTTTCTCCCGCCCTCGTCGGCATTTCCTCCGCCGAGGACCCGGCCTTCCTTCTGCTGAAAAGGGAAGGAGTGGTGGGCCCCCAGTTTCTTCTTCCCCGGGAATGGCTTCCCGGAGCCCGTTCCGTAGTGTCTTTTTTTCTCCCCTTTACAGCAAGAGTCCGGGAAGCCAACGCGGAATCGGGCCTCGAACCCGCCCAGGAATGGCTCCATGGAAGGATAGAGGGGCAGGAGTTCATCGACCGCCTTTCCCGGGCCCTCGTCGAACGTCTCAGGGAGGAAGGAGGCGACGCGGTCTCCCCCTCTGTCGACGAGAGATTCGCATCCTGCACCGTGAGAAACACGGTCTTTCTTGACGGAAACGGCACCCCTTTTCCCGTGACCTTCACCAGCAACTGGTCAGAACGGCATGTGGCCTTTATCTGCGGTCTCGGTACCTTCGGCCTCTCCAGGGGACTCATTACATCCCGAGGTGTCGCCGGGAGGTTCGGAAGCGTGATCACCACCCTCCCCATGACTCCCGACAATGTCGTTCCCGAGGATCTGTACGGGAACTGCACCCTGTGCGGTGAATGTGCCGCGAAGTGTCCCGCAGGCGCCATCTCCCTGGAAAAGGGCAAAAATCATGTTCTCTGCGCGGAATACCTGGACCTCATGAAAGAAAAACACTCCCCGCGGTACGGATGCGGGAAGTGCCAGGTCGGCATTCCATGTGAATCCGCAGTCCCTGAAAAACACGGAGGCTGAAGCTGCTATCCCTTTCCGACAAAAAACGGGGAGCTCGGCAACGCTCCCCGTTTTGCTGTCCTTTTTCGTACAGTTTCAACATCAGTACCTGTACAGGGCGCACACTTCCTCTCCGCACGGCATCCGATCCCTTTGGAGCGCATAGGCACTGCCGCCGTTCAGCAGTGTCCGGACTGCCGCAAGGTTGATGAGGTCCTCTTCCGCGCCTCCCTCAGTCCCTTCCGATTTGACAATCGAACCATCAGGGGCAATACGCCCCCATTTCCAGGCACCTTCGGCCACGAACAGCACCTCTACCCTTCCATGATCCGCTCCCTCAAGGATCTGGTCAAGATCGGCAGAAACTTTTCCCGTCCCCGACAATCCGCTGAATTTCGCAATCGCTTCTTCTCTTGATTTCGTCATGATAGGCTCGATTATCGCCAGGGCCTTTGAGTGCAGCTCTTCCGGCCTTGCTCCGTCAGCATTTCCGGGAATTCCTTCTTCAACAAGGGAGGGATAGGAATTGGCCTCCCTGTAAAGGGGAAGCAGGTACTCCACTCCTGCAAGCACCAGGGGGGAACCTCCTCTCAGGATACCGGGCAGATCATCATCGATCCTGTGGAACCAGCGGAGAAGCCTTCCCTTCTCTTCATCGCTCGGATCATGTCCGTGGTACATGGCCGCCCGCCCCCCCGACCTTCCGGTCGACGTCCCTGTGTGGAACTGCAGTTGTTTCTCAAACCTGTCGAACTGCAGCGCTTCTCCGAGAGCCGGAAGAAGGGATTCCACGTCGACCTCATCGACTGTATGCTTTGTCGCTTCGAGAAGCCGTATCATGTTCTGGCTGAGTGCAAGTATGTAAAACCGTCCTTCGTCTTCGAAAAGGGGAAGCAGCGGAGTGAAGTGGAACCGCGTGGAAATGACCGAAAGCTCCTGGAAATGGATGGGGACCCTGAAACAGCGGAACGAATCGCCGGAAATGAAAAGCGCCAGGCCATCGCTCTGGTTCTGCCAGAAAAGAGGGTCATCCACGAGCTTTCTGGCCGGCCTGAGCATCTGTTCCGCCTCGGGGGACCGCATCCGTCTCTCCTCGAGCCCTTCCTCCGCCCGGCGAACCAGGTTTTTCAGTCGTATCGGGTTTTGTTCCTTTTCTCTTCCCGCCTTGTGAACGGGCATATAAAGTGAGATACGCCAGCGGGAATCATCAGCTGCAAAAAATTTTAAGTCCTCTCTGGTTAATCTGTCCACGAAGAAAACCTCCTTCCGGACGCATTCCTTTAAACGCGTCTCTACCGGACAAATATCCCCCGTACTATGACCGTTTCCTCTGCCGCAACAAAGAATCGCCATATCGGGGGAAAAGAGAATCTTTCTATCAGAATACCCTAAAATAAACTGACAAGTCAAGCGTGTATCAATATACACGTGTCAACGGCACGAAAAAAAGGCCAAACTGAAGGCCCCATTTGTACGCCCTTCAGCCCTACCCCCAGAAAGCCCGTATGGTCTCTTCATCAGGCTTCTTGCCCAGGTATGATCCTGCAAGAAAAGCCACAAGGGCGATGGCGATGGAGGGAACGATCTGGTGAGTCCCCCCGAGCTGGATCTTCTGTATCATCATCCAGAAAAACGCTCCGCTTCCTGCCGCCATGGAGAGCAGGGCTCCCGTGGCATTGGCACGTTTCCAGTAAAGCCCAAGCACCGTGGGCCAGAAAAAAACCGCCTCCAGCCCTCCGAACGCGAACAGGTTGATCCACACAAGGAGCGAAGGGGGCCTCAGGGCTGCAATAAAAACGATGGCTCCCACAACAGCTGTTGCCATGAAGCTCAATGTACCAAGTTTCCGGGGAGAAACCACGATTCCCCGCTTGGATGCATAGTGATGATACAGATCCTTCACGATGGCGGCGGAAGAGATGATGAGCATCGAGTCAACTGTAGACATGATGGCTGCCAGGGGGCCGGCGATGAAAACGCCTGCCCAGAATGGTGAGAGGAGCCTTACCGCTATGGTCGGAACTGCCAGGTCCCCTACTTCGATACCCGGAACGACCGCTCTGCCGAGTGCTCCCACAAGGTGCATGGTAAGAAGGAGAAACCCGACGACAAATGTTCCTATTATGATGCCGTTATTCATTGATTTCGCGTCCCGGAA
>JAAYJB010000379.1 GCA_012523155.1 Synergistaceae bacterium
GTGAGCTGTTCTGATATTTTTCGTCCTCTTCGGAAAGGGAGTGCGTTTCCAATGGCGTTTGGTGTGGACAGTTCAGGGCAGTGCGTAGTCGGCGAGGTGATCTGCGACAGTGATGTCGCAAAGATCGCTGTTCTCGGAGTGCCCGATGTTCCAGGTGTGGCGGCCAGGCTTTTTTCAAATCTCGCGGCCGTCGGCGTGGGAGCCGAAATGATCGTCCAGAGTGTTATGAGAGGACAGATGAACGATATCGCTTTTATCGTAAAACAGAGCCTTCTCGGAGAAGCGATCGGCATATGCAGGGTCTTTTCATCCGAAGTGGGGGCCCAGGGAGTCACTTTCGACACGGAGGTTGCAAAGGTTGCCCTGAAGGGTGATCTCATCGCGGGCTGCCCGGAGATTCCCTCGCAGATGTTCTCTGTGCTCGCGGGCTGCAGGATAAATATCGACATGATCGCTGCGGCATCGACGGTTATAGCCTGCATCGTGTCATCGGGCGACATGGAGGGGGCTGTTTCCGCCCTTTCCCAGGCGTTTTTGAGGTAGGGACGATGCCGGAAACCGTTAATTCCTGTACAATAACAGAAAACCACCCCGTACTGGAGGCCGTGATATGAAATTTTTCCGCTGCGTGTTTCTAGGTTTGCTTGCCGTGTCCCTGGCTTTTTCCCCTCTGCATGCACAGGACCTGGAGCTTACGTCAGACAAAATGCGTTACGACTCAGAGAGCGGAGATTTCTGGGCGGAGAAAAACGTGAAGGTCACCAGGGGGACCCTGATCGCTACATCAGAAATTGCGGACGGAAACGTAAACGCCCAGAAATTTTCCATGAAGGGAAAGGTCCACGTGTTCGGATCATGGGAAAAAGACAAGGTCGACATGACCGGTGATTCTCTTTCCGGCGTCTTTTCTGAGCCGCGGGAGTATGTCTTCGAAGGAAAGGTAAAGGGGTACTGGGGACCAAGAGAGGTCGACGTCGATATCCTCCGCATGAAAGGTGACCGGTTCTGGGGATCTCCCGTCCGGAAGTATGCAGATAAGAACGAGGGGTATGTTCTTTTCTGTGATTCTGTAGAAGGTAAACTTGCGAATGGCGTGATCGACGAGTTTATAGCTGACGGTAATGTTGTATTCCGATCCTCACCGAAGAAAGGCGAACCGACTGAGATCCGTGGTGCGAAGGCGGTGTATTCCAAGGCGAGGGGAACCCTTGTAGTCACTGGAAAAGTGACGGCGATCCAACCTTCACGCACTCTGAATGCCGACACATTGATTTTCTTTCCCGAGAAAAACCGGGTTGAAGCCACCGGGAAACCCAGGTTGATCTTCAAAATGGATGAAGGCGGAAAGAAGAAGTAATGAGCAAAATAATATCCGCAAGGGCGCTGTGCAAGTCCTATAGAGGCCGGATGGTGGTGTCTTCGGTTGACCTGGACGTGTCCACGGGTGAGATCGTCGGGCTGCTGGGGCCGAACGGCGCGGGCAAGACGACCACTTTCTACATGATCGTGGGGCTGATCAAGCCGGATTCGGGTTCCGTCGCCATAAATGACAGGGATCTGACGTCCCTTTCGGTGTACAGAAGAGCGCGCATAGGGGTGGGCTACCTTCCGCAGGAGGCATCAGTCTTCCGGAACCTCACCGTTCGGCAGAACCTGGAGCTTGTCCTGCAGGAGAATCCCCCTCCCGAAGAATCGGCCAGAACAGTGGTTGACCGCCTGATAGAGGACTTCGGGCTTCAAAAGATCACGAACATACCCGGGTACTCTCTCAGCGGAGGCGAGCGCCGGAGGGTTGAAATCGCGAGAAGCCTGGCCATACTTCCTGACTTCCTCCTCCTGGACGAACCATTCAGCGGTATCGACCCCATTGCCGTGTATGACATCCAGCAGATCATCCTGAGCCTGAGAGCGAAGGGGTACGGCATCCTGCTGACGGATCACAACGTACGGGATACCCTTGCCATAACGGACAGGACGTACCTGATCCACCAGGGAAAGATCGTCATCGAGGGGGCGCCCCAGGAGGTGGCGGAAAGCGAAGTCGCGCGGAAGTTCTACCTGGGCGACCGTTTCTCCTGGTAGCATTCCAGCTCCTCGAACCTGCCGCTCCGAAGGATTTGCGAAAGTCGCCTGACAGCCTCTGCCGCAGCGGGGGACAGCTCCTCGCCGAATCCTCTTTCAAGGGGCTGGACGGCGATGACAGCGATCTCTATTTCCTTCCTGAACGGTTCCAGGATAAGGGAAAGGGGAATACCGTGGCTGCTGAA
>JAAYJB010000380.1 GCA_012523155.1 Synergistaceae bacterium
ATAGCACCTGATCAAAATATAGCCGACGATCAGCAGGGAACAGAGCATTCCTGCAGCCATCCCTCCGGCAAAAAGCGCTCCAATAGATACCTGGGCCATGGTGCCGTACAGCACCAGCGCAATACTGGGAGGGATAAGAGGACCCAAAACTCCCCCGGCCAGGATGCAGCCGGTGGCGATCCTCTTGTCATACCCCCTCTTCAGCATTGCAGGGAGAGCCATGACACCCATCATTACGACTCCGGTGGAAGCAATGCCGGACATGGCGGCTATCAGCGTGCAGGCAAGAACAGTTCCGACCGCAAGCCCTCCTTTGATGCCACCGGACCACCGGTACATCATCTCGTAGAGGTCTTCAGCCACTCCGGAACGCTCAAGTACCACCGCCATGAGGACGAAAAGGGGTGCCGCCACAAGGGTCGTGGTGGACATCATGGAAAATGTCCTGGCAAGAATGATAAAGAGAGACTCGGGACCCCAGAACACACCTGTGAAAACCACTGCCAGGCCTCCGAGGACGAACGCGACGGGAAGGCCAGAGGCAAGCAGAAGGAGCATGCTGCCGAAAAGCAGAACGGAAATCATTTCTATACTCATGAGCTCACCTCAGTTTCCGTCGGCTGCGCCGGCATTCGTTGCGAGAACAAGCTCCCGCCCGGTCACAGCCAGGTACGCATCCTTGATGGTCTTTGTCATTCCCTGGAGGAGCATGAGAAAAGCGGCAAAGGGAATGGACAGCTTGATCGGCCAAACATAAGGTCCCCAGGTACTGTCGGAGAATTCATTTGCAGTAAAGCTTTCCCATGCCCATGGAACGCTCTTCCAGATCAATGTCCCCACAAAAATATAAAACATGGTCCAGGTGATAAGGTCGAGGATCGCTTGCGTTCGTCGTGAAAAACGCATATAAAAAGCTTCGACACTGACAAAGGCACCCTTCTGCAAAGCATACGCACCGCCGATTATAAAGTGCGCCCCGTACAACATGCAGGAAGTCTCGTGAGCCCAGATGGTCGGGCGCGTGAAATAATACCGCATGACCACCTCGTACACCAGGACGAGCATCGTGGGATAAACAAGAAAGCTCGCAATCTTGCCGATCCGGTCGACCATAGCGTCGACAAATTGTATGAAGCCGGTCAAAAACCGCAATAGCATCACCTCATCGAAAACTTCGATTGCCGGAATTTAGAAGAACCCCCTCCCCAGAAAGAGAGGGGGTTCTTCCGCCGGTCTATCCTTTATTTTATGTAGCCGTAATCCTTCATGAACTGCTTGATGATCTCGATTGCCTTGATGACCCGAGGATCCTTCTTTCCCTGTTCCTCGGAGATCTTGTCGAGATATGGAAGCGTGAACTCATTGGTTATCCTGGTAACTTCCTCCGGGCTGAACTCGGAGTACGTGGTTCCCCATTCCTTGAAGGACTTGTTGAACATCTCCCGCTCTTCCATGGTAACGGCGTCCATATAATCAGTGTTAAAGGCGAGTGATGCCGTCGTGACTATAGCCTGAAGGTCAGCGGGAAGCTCATCCCATGCCTTCTTCGATGCCCACAGTTCCATTCCCTGGGGGACCTGGAAAGCGGGGCCGATGAAGTATTTGCACACTTCATAAAGCTTCAGGTCGCGGTACAGCCACCAGGCGGTGCCGCTGCCGTCGAGGGTGCCCATGGCGATGGCCATGTAGGTCTCCGGGTGGGGAAGCATGACGGGTGACGCGCCGAAGTGTTCCACAAAATCGGACATGGAACCGAAGAAACGGATCTTGAATCCCTTGAGGTCTTCCAGGGTATTGATGGGCTTCTTGCTCCAGAAGTAGGTATTGCCGACGCTGTGGCATCCGAGGTAGTGAATGCCCCGCTCTTCCAAAGCCTCCGCCACCAGATCGTCCATTCCCCTGTGATGGAACAGCTCGTTGAATTCGTCGTTGTTCCGGGTGACGAAGGGAGGCATGCTGGGCGCCGTGACCCACCCCATGGGTATGGCCCCCCTGAAGAACAGGGAGCTGGTGTTGGCTATCTGGATCATGTTTGCCTGGAGGGCCTTGTCAACTTCAGCGTAGTCCACAAGCTCTCCCGCATAGTGCAGACTTATCTTCAGCCTGCCGCCGGACATTTTTTCCACTCTTTCAATAAAAGGCTTGATGACGGATTCAACTGCGAGGGACCCGGGGGTATGGTGACTCTGGAACTTCCACTG
>JAAYJB010000381.1 GCA_012523155.1 Synergistaceae bacterium
GAACATGTACCCGATGAGTCCCTGGCTCTCGGCTCCGCAGACGTCCATGGGCATTGCAGGAACTGAAGAGCTCCCAAGTTCGTTCTGGATCAAAATTGCTCCAACCTGCGGCCCGTTGCCGTGTGTCACGACGACCTCGTGTCCGGCGCGGATCATTCTGACGATCTGGGTAACCGTCTTTTGTACATTCTCACGCTGTTCCGCAGCATTTCCCTTCTGTCCCCGCTGAAGAATAGCATTCCCTCCCAAGGCTACCAGCACTCTCATCTCTTTCTTTTCCCTCCTGAATGTTAATGCAAATGCATTTATTCTATTTGATGCGGTTTATTTCAGCAAGTCGCGTAGAAATGGAGGAAGAACAAACGCTGCCGTATGGATCTGTTTCGAGTAGTAACGGACATTATCGGGAGTTTCCCTTTGCGGTATCGAGGGGTCATGTTTTTTTGACCCTATGGTATAGGTCCACATGCCGCTCGGATACGTTGGCATAGCTCCCCAGTACATCCTGGTCACCGGGAAAACGCTTTCCATCTCCCTGAACGCTGACTTGACCACTGAAGTATCGGTGAAAGGGGATTCTGTCTGGGCGACCGCCATTCCGTCGTCTTTCAGGGCGGAATATATGTCACGGTAAAAAGCAGATTCGAAAAGTCCGGCTGCAAAATCCACCGGGTCGGTGCTGTCGATTATGGCAACGTCGAACTCTTTTTTTGCGGCCTTGATGTAGACCATTGCATCCATAGGCCTGACGTCCGCCCGGGGATCCCCAAGGGCGACATTGATGGTCGGAAGAAAGTTTTTCGATGCATTGATGACTTCTTCGTCTATATCGATCAGCGTCACCTTTTCAACGACATCATGCCTGAGCACTTCCCTGAGGACTGCTCCGTCACCCCCGCCGACTATCAGGACACGACGCGGGTCCGGGTGTGAACAGAGTGCCACGTGCGCCATCATCTCGGAGTAGCAGAACTCGTCTCGTTCAGTGATCTGTATAGCACCGTCCAGGATCAGCATCCGTCCGTATTCTTCCGTCTCTACGAGCAGGATATCCTGGTATGGGCTTTTCCCATTGAGCAGCACATTCGAAGTCCTGAGGCTGAGTCTCATGTTTTCGCTCTGTTCTTCTGTGACCCACAGTTCGTTATATCGTTTCGGCCGTTTTTCCATTATGCAGTCTCCTTTCAGGCAAAATAAGAAGGGGACGGCTTTTAACCATCCCCTCCGCCGGTCATTTAGTCAAGTATAGGCGGTACAGGTTTAATCTTCAAGTACATACGCCCTGAGAGGCGGGAAACCATTGAAGTTTACCGAAGAATAGCTCTGGGTGTAGGCACCGGTGGTGAAGAAATAGAGTCGGTCTCCTTCGGTGAGCGATGCCGGGAGTTCGTACTTTTCATTTTCATAGAGTATGTCCATGCTGTCACATGTTGGTCCTGCAAGGATCGTCTCCTGAACCGGGCCTGTTTTCTCGGAATAAATTGGATACTTGATGGACTCGTCGAGGGTTTCGATGAGACCACCGAATTTGCCAGCATCGAGGTACACCCAGCTGTATTGGTTTGCCTCCGATTTTCTTGAGATCAGGACAACCTCAGTTATAAGAATGCCTGCGTCCCCGGCCATGAAACGCCCCGGTTCAAGAAGTACTTCAGGGAGATTCTCCCCGAAATCTTCCTTCAGGAAACGGATGATTTCCGAGCCGTATACAGATGTTTCTTTCGTCGGCGAAATATACGTGGCGGGGAAGCCGCCGCCCAGGTTGATCATCTTGAGTTCCACACCTTCAGCTTTCGTAGCATCGAAGAGATATCTGCATGTGGCGATGGCGTTATCCCACTGGCCGATATCCCGCTGCTGGGACCCCACGTGGAAAGAAATGCCGTAGGGGACGAGTCCCATTTCCGAAGCCTGCAGAATAAGCTTATAAATGGTGTCGGGGTGTGCTCCGAACTTTCGGGAAAGCGGCCAGTCTGCGCCGCTGCCGTCTGTCAGGATACGGAAAAAAACCCTGGATCCGGGGGCATTTTTCGCGATTTTTATGAGATCGTTCTCTGAATCCGTTGCGAAGAGGCGGACCCCTTTAGAGTAGGCGTAGGCAATATCATTTGCTTTTTTTATCGTGTTGCCATAGCTGATCTTTTCCGGCGTTGCACCAAGGGCAAGAATATGGTCCAGTTCGTAAACGGACGCAATATCAAAAGAACTGCCCTTCTTTACGAGCATGCGAATAACAGATTCGTGAGGATTAGCTTTCACAGCGTAGTAAATTTTGGCGAACGGCAGGGTGTCCAGCAATTCATCATATTTCTGTTCGACCTTTTTCAGGTCTATTACAAGAAAGGGCGTTTCTTTGTCTTCTGAAAATTTTTTGATGCGGTTAAACTGTTCCCTGGAAATATACCTTTCAAGGTCGAACTGAAACTGTTTTTCCACGTCTCTACCTCCTAAACGAATATTTTTGCCTGATGCAGTTTACGGCTTGCGATTGATAAATGCAAGCGGAAAATCGTGGA
>JAAYJB010000382.1 GCA_012523155.1 Synergistaceae bacterium
GTCATTTTGTCCAAGATATTTCCTCTCCTTCATACAACATTACTCCCGAAGGATTATACTCTACGGGGCATCCACAAAATGTCAGACTTCAGGTAGAATGCATCATCGTGAACAAGAGTATCATGTACAATATAGAAATTCGTGTTTCAAGATACTATCAGAAAAGGATGATTCGATGAACACCTCCCGACCCCGTATGGCGCTGCGGATACTTATCTTTATGCTCCTGGCCTTCGCATTGTATTTCTGGGGACTGGGAAACCACGGCCTCCTTGAACCGGACGAAGGCAGATACTCCGAGATCCCCCGTGAGATGCGGGAGTCGGGCGATTTCATCACCCCGAAGCTGAACTACATCAAATATTTTGAAAAACCGGTTCTTCACTACTGGCTCACTGCCTCTGCCCAGGCAGTTTTCGGCGAAAAAGAGTTCTCCGGAAGGTTCTGGCCCGCACTTCTGGCACTCGGGGGAGTTTTGTGCACGTTCGTTCTTGCAAAAACAATGTTCGGCAGGGAAACAGCCATGTACTCCTCGGTCATCCTCACGACGAGCCTGGTTTATTTTGCCATAGGGCAGATCAACATCACCGACATGCCCCTCTCCTTCTTTCTGACATTGTCCATGACGGGCTTCTGGTTCGGGCTCGAGAAAAACCGCCGGTTTTACCTTCTGTTCTACGCCGGTGCGGCCCTGGCACTTCTCACGAAAGGTCTTATAGGTATCGTTCTTCCGGGCGGCATCATATTCTGGTACATGATCCTCACGAGGCGGTGGGACATCGTCCGTTCAGCCCTGTACATTCCCGGGATCATTCTCTTCTTTGTCCTTGCCCTTCCATGGTTTATCGCAGTCTGCTTCATCAACAGCGATTTCTTCTACTTTTTCTTCATTCAGGAACACTTTCTGCGGTATGCCACTCAAATGCACGGCAGGTATGAGCCCTCCTGGTTTTTCATTCCCATACTGCTCGTGGGACTGTTTCCATGGACGGGCCTTCTGCCCGGATCATTCAGGACCGTTATTCCTTCACGTCTTCGTTCATTCGGCAGAGAGAAAAAGGAGGAGCTTTTCCTTTTCCTCTGGTTCACGGTTATTTTCGTTTTTTTCTCTCTCTCGAATTCAAAGCTCATTCCGTACATCATACCGGTTTTTCCTCCCCTCGCCATTCTTATGGGGAAGGTACTCCACCGTATAACCGAGGATGAGAACCACAGGGGAGCGCGAAGATTCCTCATCTGGAACTCCCTGTTCCTTATCCCCTTCATACTGGCTCTTTTCATCTACCCGTTCGTGAACAACAGGATCTCTGCTCTGGAGCTCCTGCCATATTCTCTGCCGGTTGCCCTGCTGCTGAGCGGTTTTGTCACCGCAGGCTGGATCTTCTACCGTCGCGGCAACCGCCGGCTTATGGCCTCGGCGCTCTGCATTCTCGCTTTCCTTACCATGTTCTCGTTCAAGAGAGTTTTTCTTCTGTACGACAGTCTCCTGTCCGCCAGGGAGCTTGCTTCGGCAATCGGGGAATTCCGCACTCCGGGGGACGTGATCGCCCAGTACGGGAACTATGACCAGGGACTTCCGTTCTACCTGAAGCAGCGGCTCGTACTCGTCAACTACCTTGGCGAACTCGAGTTCGGCGCAAAACAGGAGAAAGATCCCTCCTGGTTCATTGGGGATGCACAACTTAAGGAACTCTGGAACGGTGACAAAAGGGTCATCCTTGTGATAAACGCGGACCGTCTCGAAAACGTGACAGAGTTTCTTGACCCGCCCCTGTCCTCTATCGTTGCAAAAACAGACAAGCGGATCGTGCTGGTGAACCGCCCGTGAACTGTACCTCGAGTCGAAAGGAAGATGCCCTTATGCCTGAAAACAAAAAACTCGTCTCTGTGATCGTTCCTGTCTACAACGAGCAGGAAAGCCTTCCATTCCTCATGCCCAGGCTGCTCTCCGCAATGGAGGGGATGAACCGGCCCTTCGAGATCATCTTCGTGAACGACGGCAGCAGGGACAATTCTCTCAGGATGCTGTACAGTTTTCACGAGGCCAATCCGAAGGCAGTGAGAATTATTGACTTTAACGGCAATTTCGGCCAGCACATGGCGATCATGGCCGGGTTCGATCATTCGAGGGGAGAAATTGTCATCACCCTCGACGCGGATCTTCAGAATCCTCCCGAGGAGATCCCCCGGATCGTTGAAAAAATCGACGCGGGTCACGATGTAGTGGGAACGATACGGCAGAACAGGCAGGACCCGAAGTTTCGGAAAATGGCGTCAAGGATCGTCAACTCCATTACAAACAGGATCACAGGCCTTCAGCTCAACGACTACGGATGCATGCTTCGGGGCTACAGGAGGGACATTGTCAATATCATCAACCAGAGCTTTGAAAGTACCACGTTTATCCCGGCCCTGGCGCAGAAGTTTGCGGTCAACCCGGTGGAAATACCGGTGA
>JAAYJB010000383.1 GCA_012523155.1 Synergistaceae bacterium
CCGCGGAAAGTATCTCCTCAAGCAGTGCAAGAGCGAGCGTTGTTTTTCCCGTATTCTTGAACCCCGATACCGCTACCGCAAGGGGCAAAGCTATCCCTTCCCTTCAGCATGCTCAGCTGTTATTTTTCTCACTTCCTGCGGAAACCCGGGACGGGGATGCAAGATACCCCTTCCACATGGTCCGATAGCTTTCCAGCAGGAAGAAAAAGAGGCTTATGACAAGAGGTCCCATGAAAAGGCCGAGAAATCCCCATGCAGCAAGTCCGCCCAAGACCCCGATAAAAACGGTCAAGAGATGAAGCTTCGCTCCGCCCGAAATAAAAAGAGGGCGGATCAGATTATCCGCCATGCTCACGACAAAAGCACCCCAGAGAAGAATAAAAATACCGTCGCCAAGTTTCCCTGCGTAAAGAAGGTAAATGCCCGCCGGCCCCCAGAGGAGCGCGGTTCCCACGAAAGGGATCATGGCGAGGAGCATCATCATCGCACCGAAAAACATGGGGCTCCGAAGCCCTGCATACCACCAGCCCGCCGCTCCAAGGATCCCCTGGACGAAGGCGGTCACGATGACCCCGTAGACGACCGCCTGAAGGATCTCCTTCGCCCGCCGAAAAAAAGCCTCACGTTCACCGGACGGCAGAGGAATAATATCAGTGAGATATCCGATGATCAGACTGCCGTCCCGAATAAGAAAAAAACTGACCACGATTATGACTGCCAGGTTCCATGCAATAGTGAGCGTGCTTCCTACGATCGCCCTGGAAACTGAGACCACCATTGGTCCAAGCCTTTCCCCTAATTGTTTCGCCAGGTCTTCGAGGAAAGGATACCGTTCCGTCAGCGTACGGATCATGTCTACTATGTACGCCGGAAACAGATCTGTAAGATCGATTCCCCCGGAACGGCCGATTCCCTCGAGAACGCCCGAAAAGGACTCGTAAAGCTTGATTCCTTCCCGTGCAGCAACGTACCCGCCGAAAAGAGCCGGTATGACGATAACGAGGACGATCACCCCTGTTGCAAGAGCGGCAGGCATATTTCCTCCCCTGCTCCGGGGGAAAATACGTCTTTTCATCCAGGAGAACGCCGGATACACGGTAAACGACAGAAGCACTGACCACGCCAACGGTGGAAAGAGAGGAAGAGACACAGAAAAGGCAAGATATGCCATGGCAAGGAAGATGAGAAGAAACGGAAGGTACCATCCCCTCAGCTTTCTCGCAGTACGCCTGTTATCACCCGGCATTTTCTTTCTTTTCCCTCCTCAGGCTATTCCCATTCGATGGTCGAGGGTGGCTTGCTCGTGACATCCAGTGCCACGCGGTTCACGCCCTTCACCTCGTTGCAGATCCTGCGGGCGGTGCGGTCCAGTATTTCGTATGGAACACGCACCCAGTCCGCGGTCATACCGTCATGGGACTCCACGGCACGGAGGACTGCCACCTCCGAATACGTCCTCGAATCTCCCATGACTCCCACGGTCTTCACGGGGAGAAGCACGGCAAAAGCCTGCCAGATGGAGGGATATTCCTCCCACTCCGCGATCTCCTCCCTGAAAATAGCGTCCGCCTGCCTGAGAGTATCGAGCCTCGGTTCCGTGATCTCACCCAGACACCGGACAGCCAACCCCGGCCCGGGAAAGGGCTGCCGGGAAATAATCGTCCCGGGGACTCCCAGGAGGCGGCCCGTAGCCCTGACCTCATCCTTGAAAAGGTCCCGAAGAGGTTCCAGAACCAGAAGTTTCATATCATCGGGGAGACCGCCTACGTTATGGTGGCTTTTTATGACTGAAGCGTTCTTTCCCTTGTGTCCGCTCTCGATCACATCAGGGTACAGTGTCCCTTGGAGCAGCCACTTCGCATCTTCGAATTTTGCCGCTTCCTTCTCGAACACGCGGATGAACGTCTCGCCGATGATCTTCCGTTTGCGCTCGGGATCGGTCACACCTGAGAGGGCGTTGAGAAATGTCTCCGACGCATCGACATAGTGTACCTTCAGGCTGAGTTTTGAGTACTGCTCAAGCACCTCTTCAGCCTCGTTCAGCCTGAGAAGTCCATTGTTGACGAAGATGCAGTCGAGCCTATCGCCCACGGCCCGTGCGGTGAGCACTGCGGCTACTGACGAATCCACTCCTCCCGAAAGACCGCAGATGACACGGTCGTCACCAACCTTCTCCCGGATCTCACCGGTCATTTTCTCTATCCAGTCTCCCAGGTCCCAGTCCGGAGTACACGAACACACGGAGAAAAGGAAATTCGACAGGATCTTCGTGCCGAACTGCGTATGCACCACCTCGGGGTGGAACTGCAGACCCCAGATACCCTTCTCAGGATTCTCCATAGCTGCCGGTACACCCTTCAATGTCTCTGCAGCAAGCCTGAAACCCGGCGCAAGGCTCTCGATATGGTCACCGTGGCTCATCCATACCTCGAAGCTGGAGGGCACTTCCCTGAAAAGAAGAGAATCCCCTTTCGCCGAGATCCCTGTGCGGCCATACTCCCTGGCAGTGCCGGAGGTCACATGCCCGCCCATCATCCGTGTGATAAGCTGCATGCCGTAGCACACACCAAGCACCGGGATTCCCAGGCCGAAAAGCCCTTCGGGCACGGAAGGCGCGTCTGCATCTGTCACGCTCATGGGCCCGCCGGAAATGATGATCCCCCGGGGGCTGCGCTCCTTCACCCTTTCGAGTGAAACATCCCACGGCAGAATTTCACTGTGGACCTTCAATTCCCTCACCCTGCGTGCGATAAGCTGGGTGAACTGGGAACCGCAGTCAAGAATGACGATATTATCCAAAAAACCATTCCTCCCGAAAAAAGGGGTGTACAGCATGGGTATCTTATCAGAAAGCAATCATTCATTCCAGAAAAACAGAAAACCTGTCCACAGGCTGAATGCGAGTTTTCCCCCGCTTGTCCCGATCTGCATTTCATCATGGACCAAAAAAGCCCCCGGCGGATTTCACCGGGGGCCTGACATGCAGTTTTTGTATATTAGTACATATCCTCCATGCCGCCCATTCCGCCCCTGGGCATGGCGGGTTCCTTCTTCTCCGGCTTGTCGGCAACAATAGCCTCGGTGGTGAGGACCATTGCGGCGATGGAACCGGCATTCTGGAGAGCGCTGCGGGTAACCTTCACAGGGTCGATGATCCCGGCCTCGATCATGTCAACGTACTCACCGGTTGCAGCGTTCAATCCGTGTCCGGCCTTCAAGTTGCGGACCTTCTCAACCACCACGTCGCCCTGGTATCCGGCGTTCTCTGCAATCAGGTGCAGCGGGGAGGTAAGGGCCTTGAGGACGATGACCGCTCCTGTCCGCTCGTCGCCGATAAGGGTGGCAACAAACTTCTCGAGTGCATCGATGCAGCTCACGGGAGCCACACCGCCGCCTGCAACGATCCCTTCCTCGACCGCGGCCCGCGTAGCATTGAGTGCATCTTCGATGCGGTGCTTCAGTTCCTTCTGCTCCGTCTCCGTGGCGGAACCGACCTGGATCACTGCTACACCACCCACGAGCTTGGCAAGGCGCTCCTGCAGCTTTTCCTTGTCGTAATCAGACGTGGAATCTTCGATCTCCTTCTTGATCTGGGCAGCGCGCTTGCGGATCTCTTCAGAATTGCCGGCGCCTTCAACGATGGTGGTCTCTTCCTTGGTGACACGGACCTTCTTGGCTTTTCCGAGCATGGAGATCTCAGCGCTGTCGAGCTTTATGCCTATCTCTTCGCTGATGACCTGTCCGCCGGTCACAATGGCGATATCCTGGAGCATTGCCTTTCTGCGGTCGCCGAAACCGGGGGCTTTCACGGCGGCAACCTGCATTACACCGCGCAGCTTGTTCACCACGAGAGTGGCAAGAGCTTCGCCTTCAACATCCTCAGCGATTATAAGGAGAGGCTTGCCGGTCTGGACAACCTTCTCGAGAGTGGGAAGAAGATCCTTGATGTTGCTGATCTTGCCGTCGTGGATAAGGATATAGGCGTCGTCAAGGGCAACTTCCATCCTCTCGGGATCGGTTACCATGTAGGGGCTGATGTAGCCCTTGTCGAACTGAAGGCCTTCAACCATCTCGAGGGTGGTTCCCACAGTCTGACTGTCCTCAACAGTGATGACCCCATCCTCGCCGACCTTGTCCATGGCTTCGGCGATAAGCTGGCCGACTCCCTTGTCGTTTGCGGAGATGGCTGCGACCTGGGCGATCTTGTCACGGTTCTTCACCGAGATCGCCTTCTTCTTCAGTTCTTCCACAACGATATCGATCGCCCGCTCGATGCCGGAACGCATCAGCATGCCGTTGGCACCGGCGGCCACGTTTTTCATTCCCTCGGCGATGATGGCCCGTGCAAACACGGTAGCGGTGGTGGTTCCGTCTCCGGCGATGTCATTGGTCTTGGAGGCCACTTCCTTCACAAGCTGGGCGCCTGTATTCTCGTACACATCCTCGAGCTCGATCTCCTTGGCAATGGTAACGCCGTCATTGGTGATAGTGGGAGAACCGAATTTCTTCTCGAGCACAACGTTTCTTCCCTTGGGGCCGAGGGTAACGCCCACGGTGTCTGCAACTTTATCTATTCCGCGAAGCATTGCGCGGCGGGCTTCTTCTCCGAAAATAAGAATCTTGGCCATAATTATCTACCTCCTCAAATAATGGAAACTACTTCTCGATGATGGCGAGCACGTCGCGCTCGCTGAAAATAACGTACTCGTCCCCGTCAAGCTTCACTTCTGTTCCGGCGTACTTGCTGAAGATTATCCTGTCGCCGACCTTTACTTCGAGGGGGAGCTTCTGGCCGTTCTCAAGGAC
>JAAYJB010000384.1 GCA_012523155.1 Synergistaceae bacterium
ACATAAAGCTGAAATCGGTCCGTTCCGAAATGCTGGACGAGGACCTTGGATATATCAGGATAAGCCAGTTCAAGCACAAGACCGGGCAGGAGGTCAGGGAGTCTGTCCTTTCCCTTCTGAAAGACGGCGCCAGGGGATTTATCCTCGACCTGAGAAACAACGGCGGCGGACTGCTCAACAGCTCCGTGGAGATCTGCGACATGTTCCTCAACGGAGGCATGGTCGTTGGGATGAAGGGAAGGGTGGAGCGGGCCAATGACGAGATTTTCGCCAACCCGGGGACTCTTACCAGTCTTCCCATGGTAGTGCTCATCAACGAGGGAAGCGCCTCGGCTTCTGAAATAGTGGCAGGCGCACTGACAGACAGGGGAAGAGCGGTCTCCATAGGCAAAAAAACCTTCGGCAAGGGGTCGGTGCAGACCCTTTTCAACCTTACGGACGGATCGGGGCTGTATGTCACGATCGCACGGTATCACACGCCGTCGGGAAAGATAATCGATCATGTGGGGCTTGAACCCGACATTGAAGTCGAAGGTGAAGTGACCAGGGAGACAGAAAAAGACGAACAGCTCAAGAGTGCACGGCAGGAGCTGAAAAATATCCTTTCGGGCAAAGGAACACCTGTCAGGAAGATGCCCGAGGCCTCCTGAACCGGGCCGGTCCCATGAAGAAGATGAACCGTGCACCGTGGGTGCTCATATCTTTGTGCATTTTGGCTGTCCTCGCCGGAGGGCTTCTCTCCGGTGCAGACGACAGGGTTAATGAGGGTGCACCGCACCAGGCTGTGAACGAAGCCGGTTCGGAGACGAAGAGCGTGTCTTCGCCTTCTGCACCCGTTTCCGCTGATGTTCCGCAAGATGGGAAGAAAGAGGATGCAGGGCCGCGGGAAGAGGAGAAATCTCCTCCTCCGGGGCCCTATGTTGCTATTGTCATAGACGATTTTGGTTTTTCGAGGTCAATCGCTGACGAATACAAGGATATTTCTCTTTCCCTGACGTGGTCCATCATCCCCTTTCAGACTCACTCCGGCTACGCGGCCGAACTTGCGGAAGAATCAGGCATTCCCTACATGGTGCATATGCCCATGAGTGCAGTGGGTGATAAAAAATGGAGCGAAAAAAAAGGGGTCATCGATACCGGCATGTCTGCAGAGACCGTGACCCTTCTCCTGCGGAAAGCCATGGCGTCTCTTCCGGGAGCTCTCGGGATGAACAACCACCGGGGATCCCGGGCAACGAAGGATGAAAAGATAATGGAGATGATAATGACAGAGCTTGCCGCCACATCTCTTTTCTTTCTCGACAGCAGGACAATTGCCTCGTCGGTGGCGTATAATACGGCGCTGGAGAATGGAGTGCCGGCGGCTTTCTGTTCCGTTTTTATCGATCACGAATCGTCGGAGGAATTCATGGAGAAACAGTTTCGCCGGGGCCTTTCCATCGCGGAGAAGAAAGGCTGGGTCGTCATGATAGCCCATACGCGCTCCGCTACCGTTGATTTTTTGAAAAAAAAGAGCGGGATACCTCTCGAAAAGGGACGATATGTGACCATGCCGGAACTCATTCGCTATACCGCGAAAAAATAAGAGGATTTCCAGTTTTTCGGGAAATAAACTCTGCCAAAGAGATGTACTGTGATTTTTTTCAGGCGCCCGCGGGGCGCTGCGTGAGGAGGCAATGCAGTGAAAGGTCGAGTTGAGGCTGTTGTGGGCGCCCAGTGGGGCGATGAAGGAAAAGGACGGGTCGTTGACGCCCTCGGAGGAAAAGTGGATGTGTTCGCCCGTTACCAGGGAGGTGCCAATGCAGGCCATACTGTCATCGTTGACGGACAGAAATACGTGTTTCATCTTCTTCCATCGGGGATGCTCTATCCCTGCAAGACCTGCATCATCGGCAACGGAGTGGTTATCGATCCCGACCAGCTTCTGGATGAACTGAAAGAACTCCAGGAACAGGGAAAGGACAGGGCACGGCTGGTAATAAGCGGTGCTGCCCACGTTGTGATGCCCTACCATAAAAAAATCGACAAGGCGCAGGAAAGCCTCAGGGGCAAGGG
>JAAYJB010000385.1 GCA_012523155.1 Synergistaceae bacterium
AACTGGTGAGCCGGGGGGCACGCCGCTGCCTCTTCACATTCGCCGCGGGATTCTCCGGTTTCGTCCTGCTCTTCTACGGAACCATCTTTACGGGAGCCTTCACGAAAGTCTGGGGGTACGATTTTTCCCCGACCTTCGCCCACTTCTCCTACGCCTTCAGCGTCGGGGCGGGGACGATCCGGGATACACTCATCGTGGCTCTATGCGCCACTCCCGTGTCAGGCCTGCTGGGAATGCTCATCGCCTTCCTGGTGGTCCGCACGTCTTTTCCCGGGAAGGGGATCATGGAGTTCACCTCCATCCTCAATTTTGCCGTGCCCGGAACGGTGATCGGTATCGGCTATATCCTCGCCTTCAACAGGCCTCCCCTTCTGCTCATGGGAACCCTGGCGATCCTTGTGCTGAACTTCGTCTTCCGCTACATCCCCGTGGGGATCCAGTCAGGCATCGCCGTGCTCAGGCAGATCGACCCCTCCATAGAGGAGGCGGCCCAGAACCTTGGGGCCGACAGGATCACCACCTTCCGGAAGGTCACCCTGCCCATCATCGCACCGGCATTCTTCTCCGGTCTTGTTTTCGCCTTCGTCCGGGCCATGACCGCCATCAGCGCAGCCATATTTCTGGTGTCGGCCAACTGGAACCTTTTAACGGTCCAGATACTGAACCAGGTGGGATCGGGAAGGCTCGGCGTAGCGGCAGCCTTCAGCGTGATCCTTGTCGTAATCGTGGTAGCGGCAATGGCCGTAATAGCACGCCTCGTACCCGGCCGGACCGGGGGCATGGCGGCGATCCGGATACAGGAGGACTAGCCCGTGAAAGTACGCATCGATTCTCTTATAAAGGACTTCGGAAGCTTCGACGAACCGGGAGGGCTCTTTCGCGCCGTGGATACAGTCTCCCTTGAGGTGAACGACGGGGAACTGGTCACCCTGCTCGGGCCTTCGGGCTGCGGAAAGACCACTCTTCTCCGGATGATCGCGGGGTTCGAGGACCCCACGTCAGGCAGTATTTTCTTCGGTGAACACCGGATGAACGACGTGCCTCCCAACAAAAGGAACGCTGCCATGGTCTTCCAGTCATACGCCATCTTCCCCCACCTCAACGTGAGAGAGAACATCGCCTTCGGGCTGAGGCTGAGGGATCTCACCGAAAGAGAGATCTGCGAACGGACGGAGAAAGTCGTGGATCTTGTCGGTCTCGGAGGACTTGAAGGCCGCCAGCCGAGCCAGCTCTCGGGGGGCCAGCAGCAGCGGGTCGCCCTTGCCCGGGCGGTGGTGATGGAGCCGTCCCTGCTCCTCTTCGACGAGCCACTGTCGAACCTGGACGCCAAGCTCAGGGAGCAGATGCGCATCGATATCCGGAAACTCCAGCAGCGCCTGGGGATCACGAGTATTTACGTCACCCACGACCAGATCGAGGCCATGAGCATCTCCGACAGGGTCGTGGTGATGAACCGGGGGAAAATCGAGCAAACGGGAGATCCCCGGGAGCTGTACTCAAAACCGGCGAACCGCTTCGTGGCCTCCTTCATCGGGAAGGCCGCCTTCCTCCCCGGGGAAAGGACGGCGTCAGGATGGACCCTTCTCGGCAGGCCGTGGAATCCGGAAGCGGGAGAATCCCTGCTCCCGGGCAAATACGATATTATGCTCCGCCCGGAGGGCGTCCGGCTCTCTCCCGCCGGGAGCGGAACAGGACACCTCGAGGGAACGATCATCCGGTCTACCTATCTCGGGAGCGTCATGGAGTACGAAGTGGACCTCCCCGGCACGGAACCGGTCACGGTGCACATCCCCAATCCCTTTGAACGAAATCCCCTCGCTCAGGGAGCCGGGGCGGAACTCACACTGATACCGGAAGGACTCCATTTCCTTCCGGCGGAAAACTAGAAAAGGGGGAGAGCCCTTCCTCCGGCTCTCCCCGTACCGCATTTTCCTCTATGGACAGCTGCATCCCCCTCCGCTGCCCCCGTTGCCTCCCTCGCCTCCGCCGCTTCCAGTATCTGCAGGAGACTGGTAATCTCTCCGTGCGTTCAGGCTGTCCAGGAAAGCCTGCCTGTCGGGGGCGT
>JAAYJB010000386.1 GCA_012523155.1 Synergistaceae bacterium
GATTTGGATCCGATAACAATGCCTATTTCGGGTCCGTCGTTTTTCTTTGCCATTCTGATCTCTCCTCGTTCTGTGTTATAAAAGGGCCTTTCGGCCTATATCCCTGCGAAAGTGCATTCCGTCGAAAGAAATAAGGGAAACACCCTCATAGGCTTTCTTCAGGGCATCCGTCAGGCTGTTCCCTAAACCCACGGCGCTCAGCACACGGCCGCCCGAGGTTACAAGGCAGCCGTCATCCGAACGTTCGGTACCGCCGTGGAAAATCACAAAATCTTCGAGTTCCGATGCCTTTTCCAGGCCTTCGATCTTTTTTCCCTTTTCAAAATGCCCGGGATAGCCCCCTGACGCGATAACCACATCCACAGCCCACCTCGAAGGGTCTTTCCACTTGATTTCCGAAAGGCGGCTCTCGCAGCATGCGAGAAGCAATTCGGCGAAATCTCCTTCGAGTACGGGAAGCACGACCTGGGCCTCAGGATCCCCGAAACGGACATTATATTCTATGACGCTGGGTTCTCCCTTGCCATCGATCATCAAGCCCGCATATATGACGCCGCAGTAGGGAATTCCGTCCTTCTTCAGTCCCTCCACAGTGGGAGAGAGAACGCGGCTGCATATTTTTTCAAGAAGTTCGCTGCCCAGCCACGGGACTGGTGAATAGGCGCCCATTCCTCCCGTGTTGGGGCCCTTGTCGCCGTCAAATGCCCTTTTGTGGTCCTGGCTGGGGGAGAGAAGCCTGTATGTTGTGCCGTCAGTGAGTGCCAGTATGGTCAGTTCATCTCCGGCCAGCCCATCCTCGATGACGATCTTTTTTCCGGCTTCCCCGTGCCTGCCCCGTTCAAGCATGCCCCGTGCGGCATCGAGGGCTTCTTCCCTTGATTGCGTGACTACGACACCTTTTCCGGCAGCAAGACCGTCCGCCTTTACTACAAACGGTGCATGCCTGGAATCAAGAGCGCTCCTGGCCTCTTCCGCCGTGGTGCAGAGATCCCAACGGGCAGTTGGTATGCCGTGCCGGTCCATGAATTTTTTCGCGTGGGACTTGCTTCCCTCGAGGAGAGCTCCTTCACGGCCGGGGCCGAATGCGAGGATCCCGGCAGCCCTGAGATCATCGGCAAGTCCTGCGGTAAGAGGCGCTTCGGGGCCTATCACAGCCATGCGGATATTTTCCCTGTTGATGATAGGCAAAAGTGACCGGAGATCAGTATCCTGTACCGGATGTATGACTGCAACATCCTTCATGCCCGGATTTCCCGGAGCCGCATGGACTGTTTCCACCACCGCGGATCTTGACAGGGCCCATGCGAGGGCATGTTCCCTTGCGCCGCTTCCTATAACGAGTACGTTCATTTTCTTCGTCATAGAATCGACCTCTTAGTGCCGGAAGGTGCGCTGGCCGCACATGAACATTGATATTCCGAGCTTTTCAGCAGCTTCTCTGACTTCCCCGTCCCTCACGGAACCGCCGGGCTGGATTATGGCAGTTATTCCGGCCTGCGCGGCAGCCTGGACCCCGTCGGGGAAGGGGAAAAACGCGTCTGATCCGAGTACAGCACCCTGTGCGCGACCGCCGGCCTGTTTCACGGCAAACTCCACCGCATGAAGTCTGCTGCAGAAACCTCTGCCTATTCCCACAGCTTCACCGTCCCTTATAATGGAGATCGCGTTGCTTTTCGAAAGTGCGGCTGCCTTCCAGGCAAAGATGAGGTCATCCCAGAGGTCCGGGCGGGGACGTCCGACCCATTCGCTTTTTTCGGGGACAGGAAGAGGCGGCAGCGAGTCCTGCTGCACAAGGATACCGCTCCACGTGCCCGTGAACTGCAGCGTGGAAGCCCTTCCACCCTTCCAGCGCAGGATCCTCAGCGACGGCTTCTTTTCCCTCAGCATTTCAAGGGGCTGATCGTCGAAATCAGGTGCCACGAGGACTTCCGTGAACCGTTCAGCCATTTTCTCCAGCGTAGCGGCGTCAACTTTCCTGGATATTCCCACAACACCTCCGAAAGCGGAAACGGGATCACAGCGGAATGCTTTCTCGTATGCTTCGAGGGGAGTCGATCCCCGTGCCATACCGCAGGGAGTCGTGTGTTTGATAACGACGGCGCCGCAGCAGTCCTGGAGCATCGCACATCCCCGCATTGCACAGTCGGCATCGAGAATATTGTTGTATGACAGGGGTTTCCCCGATAGCTGCTCCCAGGGGAGATCCGAAAGGGGAGGGAGGTACAGGGAAGCCTGCTGGTGGGGATTTTCTCCATATCGAAGGTCCTGCTTTTTTACGAGCACAAGTGGCATTCTGGCCGGGAGTTCGGGCGATGAATACCCGGTTGACTGGCAGAGTCCTTCGGAGATCATACCGTCATAGAGCGCTGTTGTTCTGAAAGCCTTGACAGCGAGCATCTCACGGGTCGGGAGCGTCACATCGCCTTCTGCCTTCAGTTCTTCCGCGGCGGCGGCGTAGTCTGACGGATCGGTGAGAACCACAACCTGCCTGAAGTTCTTGGCTGCCGCACGAAGGAGGGATACTCCGCCGATGTCGATATTCTCGAGCAGGTCATCAAGGGTGGATTTTTTCCTGGCTGTTTCTTCGAAGGGGTAGAGGTTGCAGACTATCATGTCGAGGAGGGGGATGGAGTATTCCCCGGTATCTTTCATGTCGGCTGGGTTCTCCCGTCTCGCAAGAATGCCTCCGAAGATGAGCGGATGCAGGGTCTTTACCCGCCCTCCCAGGATATGGGGATACCCTGTAATATCCGAGACTTCGGTAACGGTAAGGCCCGCTTTTCGCAGATGGTTCGCCGTTCCCGAGCTGGAAAGAAGTTCCCAGCCCAGGGAAGCAAGTTCTCTGGCAAGTTCTGTGATGCCGGTTTTATCATACACGGAGATAAGGGCACGTTTTTTCTCCATGATGGTCATCTCCTTTCGGGGGATAGGGTGCCGGAGAAGAGCCCGGCGAGCGTTTTCCAGTACAGAGCATGTTCGGCCCTGTGTATTTTTTTTTCAAGGGAGGCCATGTCATCCCCGGGGCGTACCGATACTGCTTTTTGGGCAAGGATGGGCCCCGAGTCGACACCTTCATCCACGAGGTGGACGGTGACACCGGTTATTTTGACACCCCTTCTCCAGGCGTCTCCGATGCCGTCTTTTCCAGGGAATGAAGGAAGAAGCGACGGGTGAATGTTGACGATCCTGTTTTTATGGGACCGTACAAATTCCGGAGAGAGAATGCGCATGAACCCCGCAAGGATTATCCATTCCGCCCGGTATGACCGGCAGAGATGGTCGATCGCCGCTTCACCGGCTGATCTGCCCCGGGAATTATAGGGCAGTATTTCCGTCGGGAACCCCATTTTTTCTGCCAGGGCAAGCCCGGAGGCATGGGGGGCATCACTCGCGACAAATACCAGCCCGGCCTTGAGCCGGCCATCGAGCACAGCTCGCCCGATAGCCTTCATATTAGTGCCTCTGCCGGAGATGAGGACGGCAATTTTTGTCATGCGGTTACCTCTCCTGCGAAATACCCTTTCTCTCCGCGGGATTCAAGGAAACGGATAAATTCATCGGCAGCACCCGAAGGAATGATGAATATGAACCCGATCCCCAGGTTGAACACTTTTCGCATCTCCTCTTCTTCGATACCACTCCGGGACAGGATGTCAAAGACCGGGGGACGAGGCCATGCGTTGTACCTGAGAACGGGGGCAAGCCCGTCAGGGACGACCCTGCGAATGTTGTCAAAAAGCCCTCCCCCGGTGATGTGAGCCATGGCGCGGACCATTCCCGTCGCCGCCGCTTCCCGTGCAATGGAAACATAAAGCCTCGTGGGCTCGAGCAGAGATTCTCCGAGGGTCCGGCCGTTCAGCAGGGGAGGAGCATCCGTCAGCTTCCACGGGGATTCCGCTGAAAGCAGCGCTTTCCTGACGAGGGAAAACCCGTTGCTATGGACCCCTGAGCTTGCTATTCCGATAATTTTGTCTCCCCTTTTCACAGCGCTGCCGTCGATAATATCCCCTTCATTGAGTATTCCCACGGCAAAACCGGCAAGGTCAAGTCCATCTTCTCCGTATACGCCGGGCATTTCTGCCGTTTCTCCGCCGAGAAGGGCACATCCGGACTCGACGCATGCTCTGGCCGCGCTTTCCACTATGGGAGTGAGCACAGCCGGGTCCAGTTTTCCGCAGGCAATATAGTCAAGGAAAAAAAGCGGTCTGGCCCCGCAAGTGACAAGGTCGTTCACGTTCATGGCCACCAGGTCCTGCCCGATGCCATCGAATTTGCCTGCAGCCCTGGCGACTTCTATCTTGGTTCCCACGCCGTCGCAGCACCCGGCCAGGATCATCCCGCCGGGAAGGCTGTAGAGTCCGCTGAAACCTCCTATTCCGCTCCTGACATTGGGGTCGGCAGGCATGGAGCGGACAATGCTTTTTAACGTCTCCACCCACTGGTCGGCGAGGGGAATATTCACTCCCGCGCCCTTATAGTCCAGGCTCACTGTCTTCCTCCCCTTCCATGTAATTTCCGGAAAAACAGGCTGTGCACACTGTATCAGCCGGCAGGCCAATAGCGTCTATCAGATCCTCTTCCGTTATATAGGCTAGAGAATCAGCACCGACTTCCCGCTCGAGCTGCCTGAGGTTCATCTTGGCTGCTGCCAGTTCTACCCTGGTCGGCGTATCGATTCCGTAATAGCAGGGAAAACGCACCGGTGGAGAGGAGATACGGACATGGACCTGGCTTGCGCCGCAGGCTTTTATCATGGATATCATTCTCTGGCAGGTCGTTCCCCTGACAATTGAGTCGTCCACCACGACGACATTTTTCCCGGAGAGGATTTTCTCGATAGGGTTGAGCTTGATCCGGACACCGAGTTCACGAACCCTCTGGGTAGGTTCGATGAACGTCCGGCCCACGTACCTGTTTCTTACAACAGTCTGTTCATAGGGGATAGTGCTTTCACCGGCGTATCCCATGGAGGCGATGGTGCCGCTGTCGGGCATTCCGGTCACCAGGTGAGCCTGGGGGCAGGGAGCCCTTTGCGCGAGTTTTTTTCCGAGATCCTTACGGACTTCGTAGACTGAACGGCCGTCAATAACGCTGTCAGGGCGTGCAAAATACACGAATTCAAAAGCACATCCGAAGCGCCGCTTCACATTAACTGGGATCCGTATCGTCTCGATCCCTCCCGGACCGAAGATAACGACCTCTCCCGGCTCAACTTCCCGGACGATGGATGCTCCTACGAGGTTGAGAGCGCACGTTTCGGAGGACACGTAGTAAACGTCGTCCCGCATGCCGATGACGAGCGGTCGGAAACCCCACGGATCCCTTGCGGCCACGAGGTCCTGGCCTATTACCATTGCCAGGGAATAGGCGCCCCTGAGCCGGGTGAGGGAATCGACAAACGCATCGAGGGGCTGTTTGTGAGGCTGGTGCGCGATAAGATGGAGAATGACCTCGGTGTCCGTGGCGGAGTAAAATATGGCTCCCCTGTTTTCCAGGAACAGCTTCAAACCCGCTGCGTTCGTGAGGTTCCCGTTGTGGGCAATTGCGAGAGAAGACTTGGATGTACTTGCCGTAAGAGGCTGCGCGTTTGCGAGGTCAGGGCCGCCGGCAGTGGAGTACCTGACGTGCCCCACAGCACACGAGGCATCGATCTCTGCCAGTTTCGCCTGGTCCAGCGCCAGGTGGACCAGGCCGCTCCCCTTGATGGAGGAAATTCTGCCTCCCTCGTTCACCCACGCGACCCCTGCAGCCTCCTGCCCACGGTGCTGAAGTGCGTAGAGGCCGAGATACACATCCTCAAGCACTTTTTTCCCGCGGGGTGAATACGCCCCAAAAATTCCGCACATTCACCGAATCCTCCATTTTTTGCCAAGCTCTTCCACTGTAAAGCCAAAAGCATCTTCAACTTCGAGGGAACTGCCTCCGACCCGGCCAAGAACGATGCACGGATATCCGTTCCAGATGACCTTGAACAGGGGAACTTTCCCCATAGGGACTGAATAGAGCGCACGTGCTCCGCCTTCTCCGAAGAGGACCACGTCTTTTCTCGTGGGTATTCCCAGGGAAACAGCCGCCCCTTTTCCGCTCTCCGCAGAATCTTTTACGAGAGCAGCTGCCAGGCCGCCGCCCGCTATTGCCCTGCCGCTTGAAGCAGCTCCCGACCGTGCGGTCCTGAGGGCCCGCTGGATGAAGTCCTTTTCGGCTTCGCCCCAGAATTCAAGGGGCCGGCCGGAAAGAGGCAAATTTCTCGAGCGGAGGTAACGGCTTCCGGCCAGGGAGGTATTGCATGGGCCAACCATGAAGAGAACGTCACCTTCGTCCCAGTTTCCAGATGGAAGGTACTCCCGGAACGAGGGAATTATCCCAACTGTTCCCACAACCGGTGTCGGAAGAATGGCACCTTCCGGGCTCTCGTTGTAGAGGCTCACGTTGCCGGACACGACGGGACATCCAATTGCCTCGCAGCAAGCAGCCATTCCCTTTACGCACTCCTCAAGGACCCAGTACTGTTCGGGGACCTCGGGAGAAGGAAAGTTGAGACAGTCAGTCAACCCGAGAGGCTCCGCTCCGGCCACGGCCAGCGCACGTGCTGTCCGTGCCACGGTTTCAGCCCCTCCCCGGAAAGGGTCGAGGTAACATTTCCAGGGGTCGGCATCGAAGACCATCGCAACAAGCGAATCCCTGCCCTTGACCCTCAGCACGCTGACGGGGTGCCCCGGACCTTTTACGGTGTTTACCTGGACCATGGAATCATACTGATCGTATATCCACTGCTTCGGCGCAAGGGAAGGAAGGGTGAGCAGCGCATCAAGGGCTTCGTTCCAGTCATCCGGAAGGGGGAGATCGTCCAGTTCGAGTTCCCGGCGTTTCTCCAGGTCTACTGGTAATTTTGACGGCCAGTGTATCTGGGGACATCCGTCGCAGATGAGGCTGGGGGGAAGGGAGGCGACTTCCTCGCCGTTGAAGAGGATAGAGTAGCCATCGCCTTCGAATGTTTCGCCGATGACCGCACAGTCAAGTTCCCATTTTTCTGCTATGGACATGATCTCGTCGACTTTTCCGTGCTCCGCGATAAGGAGCATTCTTTCCTGGGACTCGGAAAGGGCTATCTCCCAGGGCTCCATGTCCTTTTCCCTGAGGGGGACCCTGTCGAAGTGAAGGGTCATTCCAACGCCGCTCTTGGCGGCGATTTCGCTCGATGAGGAGGTTATGCCGGCGGCGCCCATGTCCTGCATGCTGACAATGAGCTCTTTTTCCTGGAGCTCAAGGCACGCTTCGATAAGCATTTTTTCCGCGAAGGGGTCACCTATCTGGATCGACGGCCTGCTTTCCTTCGAATCGTCCGAAAGTTCAACAGAAGCGAACGCTGCTCCTGCGATTCCGTCGCGTCCCGTTTTAGACCCTAGCAGAATAACAGCCTGACCGGGACGGGCTGTTTGGGAACTCACGATCCGGTCAAGCTTAACAAATCCCAGGCAGAAGGCATTCAGAAGGGGATTATCGTTGTACGCAGGGTCGTATACCGTTTTGCCTCCCACTGTGGGGACGCCGACGGCGTTCCCGTAGTCACCCACGCCCCTGACGATACCGGAGGAAAGGGCCGCGGTGCGGGGGTGCCCCGGATCACCGAAAAAAAGGCCGTCCATGGAGGCGACCGGCCTGGCGCCAAGGGCCAGGATGTCCCTGATGATTCCGCCGACGCCCGTGGCAGCTCCCTGATAGGGGGCCACGGCGGATGGGTGGTTGTGGCTTTCTGCCTTGAAGGCGGCGCCGATTCCGTCACCCAGGTCGACTATGCCGGCGTTTTCACCGGGGCCCAGTACTACTTTCGGTCCCTTGTTGGGAAAAAGCCTGAGAAGCCTTTTCGTGGATTTGTAGCTGCAGTGTTCCGACCACATGACTCCGAGTATACGAAGTTCACATTCATTTGGTTCCCTTCCGAGAACCGAAGAAGCTGCCTCGAATTCTTCCTTTCGGATCCCGTATCTGCTGAAGTCCATGTTACCGTCCGCCTTTCTCAAGAAATGAAAGAATGGACTGCCAGAAGAGGCATCCGTCCTCACCCCCGAGGAGTGCTTCGCTTGCCCTCTCCGGGTGGGGCATGAGCCCGAGTATGTTGCCTTCGGGGCTGATAATGCCTGCAATATTATTGAGGGAGCCGTTGGGGTTTCCGTTGTCATCGGCGATTCCTTCCGGAGATGCATAGCGGAAAACGACGCCTCCCCTGTCCTCAAGCGCCTTCAGCTCGTCCTCAGGCAGTGAATAAAGCCCGTCCCCGTGGGCAATGGGGAACTGGACGACCTGTCCCTTCGGGAACCGGTTCGTGAACGGTGTGGCTGTATTTTCGACCCTGAGGAAACATGGCCTGCAGATGAAGGAAAGCGTTCTGTTGGGCAGAAGAACCCCCGGAAGGAGACGTGCTTCTGTGAGGACCTGGAATCCGTTGCAGATGCCGAGAATGAGCCCGCCTTTTCCGCCGTGCCGGGCAACACTTTTCATGACAGGGGACCGGGCGGCCATGGCTCCGCTTCGAAGGTAGTCACCGTAGGAAAACCCTCCCGGAAGAATGACAAGATCTGTTCCGGAAGGAAGATCATTTTCCCTGTGCCAGACTTCCGCAACTTCGGTACCAAGTGTGGTGCGGACAGCGTGAATGACATCCTGGTCGCAGTTGCTTCCGGGAAAGATGACGACCGCAGTCTTCACTTATTCCCCCTCCACTTCGATACGGAACTGTTCGATGATGCCGTTCACAAGTAGGTCATCACACATCGCGGAAGCCTGTTCCTTTGCGGAAGCGGCGGTTTCCGACTCGATCCACAGCTGGATATATTTCCCCACCTTTACCGACTGGAGCGAGGAATGCCCCAGAGACAGAAGAGAATGGGCCACGGCTTTTCCCTGTATATCCAGGACTCCGTCCTTTAGCTGGATGAATACATGAACGTGGTGTACCATTATTGTTTCTCCCCGGAGGACGATATTCTCTTCCATATTTCCTGGTATGCCCCGAGCACATCACCGAGGTCCTTTCTGAACCTGTCCTTGTCCAGCCGGTTCCTGGTGTCCCTGTCCCAGAAACGGCATGTGTCAGGGGATATTTCGTCGGCCAGAAGCAGGTTCCCTGAACTGTCAATTCCGAATTCGAGCTTAAAGTCCACGAGAATGATTCCAAGCCGGAGAAAATATTCACTGAGAAGAGAATTGACCTTGAGTGTTATTTCCTTTATTCTTAATAATTGCTCTTGAGTTGACCAGCCGAAAAGAAGGGCGTGGTCTTCCGTTATTATGGGATCACCAAGTTCGTCGTCCTTAAGATACAGCTCGACCAGGGGACGGGGCAGCGTCTTTCCCTCTTCGACCCCAAGCCGCTTACAGAGCGTGCCGGTCGTTATGTTCCTTACGACAACCTCTATGGGAACGATGGCAACCTTTTTGACGACCTGGTGAAGGTCATCAAGCAGCTCGACAAAATGCGTGGGAACGCCCATACCGGAAAGGTACCTGAAAAGACTGGCGCTGATCAGATTGTTTAGCCTGCCCTTACCCTCAACAGTGTCTTTTTTCAACGCGTTGAACGCTGTCAGCGAATTTTTATATTCAACAACGTATAAATTGGGGTCAGAAGTGGTCCAGACTTTTTTTGCCTTGCCTTCATAAACAAAATCCCTTTTTTCCATGGGAGCACCTCCGGTAATTTTAATGCTTACATTATTTACCAGTATTAAAAAAATGTCAATGTAAAATAACCCTGGCAGTTAGGGGGATGCGCAGTGGATTGTCTTGAAAAAAACCCTGTAAGCGCTGTTATTCTTGCAGGGGGATACGGCAGGAGGATGGGCGGAGAAAAGCTCTTTCTCGAGGTGAATTCCGTACCCCTTGTCACAAAGGTCATAAAAAGGGTACTGTCTTTTTCCGGTGAGATCATTCTTTCAGTTGCACCCCGTCAGTCCGGATATGTACATGGTATTCTCTCAGGTATAATTTCCCAGTACGGCATCCGTATCGTGGAAGACGAACCGGAAATGGACGGCCCCCTGGCAGGTATGTATTCCGGCCTGATACAGTCATCTTTTGACTGGAGCTTTATCTGCGCCTGCGACATGCCTGCCGTTTCAAACGCTGTCGTCAGGTCGCTCTGGAGGTCCGGAACTCCGGGAACGTCGGTTATAGTGCCGAAAATAGGAGGGTACTGGGAACCGCTTCATGCGTTCTACCATAAGTCATGCCTTCCCGCCATGGGGAAGGCTCTTGAGAACGGAGAGAGGAAAATCACCTCTTTTTTCAATGCTGTTCCCCTGTCGGAGGCTAATGAACAGATTTTCGCCCATCTTCCGGGATTCAGGAAGTCGTTCGGCAACCTGAACAGCAGAAAGGATCTTTTGGAGAATGCCCATCTCTTCGAATGATGAAAGTCGAAACACGGGGAAGGAGAACGCGATGGATCAGCAGCATATTCGGAATTTCTGCATTATCGCCCATATCGATCACGGGAAATCGACCCTTGCGGACAGACTGCTGGAGATCACCAGCACTGTAGGCCTGAGGCATATGAAGGAACAACTGCTCGATTCCCTGGATCTTGAACGGGAAAGGGGCATTACGATCAAGCTAGTGCCAGTAAAAATGAATTATTTTGCCAAAAACGGCGAAGAATACGTACTCAACCTCATCGACACACCCGGACACGTTGATTTCGGGTATGAAGTGTCGCGGTCGCTCGCCGCATGCGAGGGAGCGCTGCTTGTCGTGGACGCAACCCAGGGGGTCGAGGCCCAGACCCTGGCAAATGCATATATGGCCGTAGACCAGGGACTCGAGATCATCCCTGTGATCAACAAGATCGATCTTCCTTCATCACGGCCGGATTACGTTATCCGGGAAATCGAGGATGTTGTGGGCCTTGATTGTGACAACGTCATCCTCGCAAGCGCGAAGGAAGGGAAGGGCATAGAGGAGATACTGGAAAGGGTGGTTGAAAAGGTTCCGGCTCCTTCAGGAGACAGAGGAGCGCCCCTTCAGGCCATGATTTTCGACTCAGTCTACGATAATTACAAGGGCGTGATCTGCTATATCCGGGTCATTAACGGAAAAATACGCCCGGGGCAGAATATCCGCTTCACGGCAACGGGGGGCGTGTTCCCCGTGGAGGAGGTGGGTGTTTTCCGGCCGGGGTTAGAACCCTGCGAAGAACTGTCGGCAGGCGAAGTGGGTTACCTGATCTCCAATATAAAGACGGTGGCCGAGGCTCACACAGGCGATACCATCACTGACAACGCCAGACCCGCCCCGCCTCTTCCCGGCTACAGAAAAGTAAAACCCGTGGTCTTCTGCGGCTTTTACCCGGTGGAGCGTGATGAATACCCGCAGCTTCGTGAAGCCCTTGAAAAGCTGGTGCTGAACGATTCAGCCATAACGTTTGAACCGGAAACCTCCGTGGCGCTTGGGTTCGGGTTCAGGTGCGGCTTCCTCGGCCTTCTTCACATGGATGTAGCCAAGGAGCGTCTCAGGCGAGAATTCGGTGTTGAACTGGTCGCAACGGCTCCAAACGTGGTGTACGAAATAACCACAAAGGACAACCGGGTTATCGAGGCACACCGGCCGTCGGATTTTCCCGAAATAGGGGAAATCGAAGAGGTCGGGGAACCGGTGATAAAAATATCCATATTTGTTCCGTCGGATTACGTTGGCAAAGTGATGAAGCTCTGTCAGGACAAAAGGGGAAATTATGTTTCAATGGATTACCTTGCCCCTGACAGGGTCCGCCTGGTGTACGAACTTCCTCTAGCCGAGTTTATCGTGGACTTCCATGACAAGCTCAAGTCCCAGACGAGAGGCTATGCGTCACTGGATTACGAGTTCATTGGGCTTAAGACAGCAGATCTCGTGAGGGTGGACGTTCTCGTGAGCGGTGAGGCTGCCGACGCATTCTCTTTCATATGTCACCGGGAGGCGGCGTTCTACCGGGGGCAGGCAGCGGTGCGAAAGTTAAAGGAACTGATCCCGAACCAGATGTTCGAAGTCCCTATACAGGCTTCAATCGGCAAGAAGGTCATCGTCAGGCAGAATGTAAAGGCCCTGAGAAAAGACGTGCTCGCAAAATGCTACGGAGGGGACATTTCCAGGAAGAGGAAACTTCTGGAGAAACAAAAGGAAGGAAAGAAACGGATGAAACAGATCGGGCGTGTTTCCATACCTCAGGAAGCGTTTCTTGCCTTCCTTCAGGTGGAAGAGGATGAGGAGAAATAGCAGCATACCAGGTGAAATAGCGGATGCCGCCGCACGGCTGTCCGGCCCCTTTTCCGTGTATGTGCATATTCCCTTCTGCCTGCGGAAGTGTCCCTACTGCTCATTCTACAGCATACCGGTCGGGGAGTATGACAAGGAGCGGTATCTTTCCCTGGCGGAAAAAGAAATTCGCCGCTTCGGAAAGCTATTTTCCCGCGGGAACTGCGCTGTTTCAACCGTCTATGTTGGCGGAGGGACTCCGACGCTTCTTTCCCCGGGCGAATGGGACAGTCTTTTTGGCCTTCTGAAAGGGTTTCTGCCTTTTTCTCCTTCCCCGGAGATCACGGCTGAGGCTAATCCGGAATCTTACTCGGAAGATCACACTGAGGTGTGGAAAAAATGGGGTGTGACCCGGGTAAGCCTTGGAGTGCAGAGTTTTTCCGACCAAGACCTTAACTGGCTTGAGCGGCCCCATAACGGCGAGCGGGCCCGCCTGGCTCTCAAAAAAGCCGTAGCTGCGAACTTTTCCGTGAGTGCAGATCTCATGTTCGGTCTCAGGGAACAAAACCTCAGGGGTTGGAAAAACTCCGTTTCAGAAGCGATAGGTCTTGGTGTCCACCATATTTCACTGTACCAGCTGTCCATAGACGAAGGGTGCAGATGGAGCATAAATCCGCCGGAAAATCTCCCCGACGGTTATCCCATGTACAGGTGGAGCCAGTGGTATCTACCCCGAAAGGGGTTCGACCAGTATGAGATCGCGAGCTTCGCGAAACCGGGGCACCACTGCCGGCACAATCTGTCGTACTGGACGAATGCACCGGTTCTGGCAATTGGTGCGGGAGCATGGGGATACCTGGGGAACACCAGGTACCGCAATGGAAGCACCGTAAAAGAATACGGGGACACAGTCGGAAAGTATGGATGCGGTGCTGTCGCGCTGGAACGCCTGGAACCCGAAAAGACCTTCAGGGAAGCAGCGGTGTTGCTCCTTCGGACAAAATGGGGAATTCCATTCCGAGATTTCTCACGGCGGTACGGCAAGGAAGCGCTCCAGTCCGTGATCCTGACCTTGAGGAACGAAGCACCGCGAGACTGTATAGATTTCCGCGGCGACAGCCTGGCCCTCACCCGAAAGGGCATGAGGGTGGCAAATTCGATATGGAGCCTGATTATTTGAAATACGAAAGGGGAACCTTTATGGAGTACGGTATGATTCCATTCCCGGTAGATAAAACCGACATGGTGGAGAATATTCTCCTCGATCTGGCCAGATTCGCTCCTCCTCCCTCCCATATAGGATATCCGGTGAATGTCTCTGACTCGCTGCGGGGAGGGCTGTCCTTCATGGAAGGGACAGGCGGGGTGAACGGGCTGTTTTCCGGATCGCTGCTTCCCCTGACGAGGGTTTACGTTTCAATGACGAACGGGGAGGGGAACATTCTTGTTGCAGCCGACTCGATGGCGGAAAGGATCCGGTGGATCAGTTCGCGAGGGGGGGCACTTGCCGGAGGACCTTTTTCGAGAGGAGTCCTGAAAGACCTTCCTGGTAAAGACTGGTCCCTTGTGGGAATAACTACGCCCGGCTGGATGCTTCTTTTCGACGAAGACGCCCTGACGGCAGAGCAGGATGCCCTGGACAGCGATATCCATGTGGCCTACCTTCCGGCGGGAGAGAGTGTAATCGGCTTTCTCTCCCCCGACAGAAGCACGGCTGAAACCCTTTCGCTGCTCACGGAATATCTGCTCTCATGTCTTCCCTTCAGGGAAGGGGACGAGTGAGAAAAGCTTTTCAGACCGTAAGCCGCTTCGACGCCGAGAGCAGAGCCTCGGTTATCTCGAACATATTCGAGATGACCCCGGCCCCCACATCCGGGGTGATCCCGAAATGGTTTGTACATGTGCCGCACACGAAGACGCGCGTCCCCTTCTTCTGCAGAGCGAAGAGATGATCGCAGGAGGACGTGTTTTTAAGTGCCAGTTTTACACCTTCGTTCATAAGGGCAACCACTGAAGGGGGATTGACTATCTGGGAAAGGGTTCCAAGAAAGCCTTTCATAAGCACCTCACCGAGAACGTCGTCTCCGCTTCCTATCACTTTGCCTGTTATGAGGACAGCTGCATCCTGAAGCGCCTCCGCGGCTGCCGGGGAAACGGGCCGGGGAGATGTTCCGGAGCCTCCCTTTTCCGCACGGATGGTGATTGTCCCGTCCTCATCCATGATACGAACACTGAAGCCGTTCTTTTCTAGATAGCGCTGGACATTTGAGGCGGACACTGCATTGTCAAGATATATTTCCAGTTCCCTTTCACCCGCATCCACGTGAGTTTTCGTCATCATGACCGGCTGAGGGCAGTTCTTCCCCCTGGCATCTATTCTTGCCATTTTTACGCCTCCTTCTTGTAATGTGCAGTAGTTTTAAAACCAGACGCTACTATAGTATAGATTTTTTCAGGTGGCAAATGTGAAGGAACCTTCTTTTCCGTGAACAGGTTTTCCCTCCAGAGATTTTGTGGTCTCATGTTCTTTTTCCGGTGATATTCATTTTCGTTTTCCGGACTTTTCTCGCCGGAAGGGGACAACGGAGGATTTCTTTTCCACGGCGGGCAGGATGCAGGTATAATGGAATGGATCTTATATGATTCGGCCGGATGCGAGGCCCGTCAGAAATATTTATTGATGCGGAAAATACTTGAAAGGTGATGGTTGTTCCATGAAACCTCAGCCCTCAGGCAGAGAAAAACTACGTTCCCTTCCTTCAATGGACTTGCTTCTCTCCATTCCGGAACTTGAGCCCTACTTTTCATCACTCGGAAGAGAGACGGTGAAATCTGTCCTTTCTGAAGCCCTGAAGGTAACGAGGGAAAAGATCATGCTCGGAGAGGATACCGTTCCTTCGCCGGAAGCGGTTTTTACACTGGCCTTCCCTGAGCTGAACGCTAAAAAGAAAGGAAGCCTTAGACAGGTAGTGAATGCCACAGGTGTTGTAGTCCATACGAACCTCGGCAGATCATGCCTTGCCAGGGAGGCTATAGACGCGGTTACATCTGTGTCCCGAAGCTACAGTACTCTGGAATACGACCTGTCGGAAGGCAGGAGGGGTCACCGGACTGATCACGTGGAATGGCTTATCAGGGCGATAACAGGTGCGGAATCGGGGCTCGCGGTCAACAATAACGCAGGTGCGGTCCTTCTCATGCTCGCGGCGCTCTGTTCGGGGAAAGAGGTCATCGTATCAAGAGGTGAACTCGTTGAGATCGGGGGGTCGTTCCGTATTCCTGAAATTATGGCCTTTTCCGGGGCAAAACTGGTGGAAGTCGGGGCTACGAACAGGACCCACCTGAAAGACTACAGAAACGCCATAACAGGGGAAACAGCTGCCGTTCTGAAGGTCCACCCCTCCAACTTCCGCATGGAGGGTTTCACGTCTTCCGTACCCCGGGAAGAACTGGCAATGCTGGCACGGGAAAGAGAGATCCTGTTCCTCGAAGACCTCGGAAGCGGGACTATCATTGACCTTTCATCCTTCGGCCTGAAAGGTGAACCGACTGTATCGGACTGCATCCGCCAGGGAGTGGATGTGGTCACTTTTTCGGGGGATAAAATGCTGGGAGGCCCCCAGATAGGGTGCATTGCAGGAAAAAGCGAGATCATCAAAAAGCTTAGGACATTTCCGCTCCTCCGGGCACTGCGGGTGGACAAGATGACGCTGGCGGCTTTTGAGGCCACCCTGAGACTGTACCTTTCTGAACGTTTCCTGGACATTCCCACCCTATCCATGCTTGGAGTAAAAGCCGACGATCTCAGGAACAGGGCGCTTTCCCTCTCTGCGCAGCTGAAAGAGACCCTTCCCGAAGCATCCATATCCGTTGTTGAAGTGGAAGATGCCGTAGGAGGAGGCGCTTTCCCGGCAGAAACCCTCCCGGGGTGGGGAGTGACCGTTTCCATGGAAGCGCTCGGGAGTGCCGGCAACATTCTCGCCCTTCTCAGAGAATGCACCGTTCCGGTCATAGCCGGAGCCCGGGAAAACATGACCGTCCTTCACGTTCGAACGCTCATTCAGGGTGATGAAGACATCATCTGCAGTGCGTTCCGTTCTATAGCTGCAGGGAGGTGAGCGGTTTGGCTAATCGGGAAATTTCGCTCGTTCTTGGAACGGCAGGACACATAGACCACGGAAAAACAACGCTCGTGAAGGCCATAACGGGAGTGGACTGCGACAGGCTAAGCGAGGAAAAGAAGCGTGGAATAACCATAGAGCTTGGATTCGCACCTCTCACCATGGAGGACGGCAGGGTAGTAAGCATCGTGGATGTTCCCGGGCATGAACGTTTCATCAGGCAGATGGTCGCCGGAGCATCGGGAATAGATGCGGTTATGCTCGTTATAGCTGCTGACGAGGGCGTCATGCCCCAGACCAGGGAGCACCTGGAGATTTTGAAACTTCTGGGGGTGAAAGACGGTATCGTTGCCGTGACAAAATCGGATATAGTGGATGACGAGTTTCTTGAACTCGTCATTGAGGACGTGAGCGACTTTCTTCATGGAACATTCCTTGAGGGAAAGGCTATCGTTCCCGTTTCTTCCTATACCGGAAAAAATATCCCCCTGCTTCGCGAGGAACTGGCGAAACTAGTAGACAGGATCAGGCCGAGACCAAGGAAGGGCCCTTATTTTCTTCCTATCGACAGGGTATTTCCTGTCGCAGGTTTCGGTGCAGTGGTGACGGGAACCGCATACAGGGGTGAAATTTCATCGGGCCAGGAAGGAACTGTTCTTCCGGCCGGCAAAGAGTGCAGGATCAGGAGTGTGCAGGTTCACGGAACGGGAGTTCAGACTGCATGGGCGGGGCAGAGGGTTGCCGTCAATGTTGCCGGCATTTCATCCGAAGATTTGTCACGGGGAGATGTACTCTGTGCACGGGGAGTCTACGCGAGGACACGGTGTTTCGAATGCGAACTCCACCTTGTGGAAAGCGCCGGTGAACCTGTTCAGCACTGGCAGCGTGTCCGGCTGCACATCGGGACGTCTGACGTCGTTGCACGAATCTCGCTCCTTGAAAGCCCTGTGCTTCAACCCGGTGAAACAGCCGCAGCCCAGGTAGTTGTGGAAGAAGACATCGTATGCCTTGTCGAACAGAGATTTGTCCTTCGAAGATACAGTCCTCTGGAGACAATCGCCGGGGGGCGGGTACTGTTTCCGTATGCCGTAAAACCCAGGGGAAAGTCCGCGAGACAGGTGTGCATCAAAAGGATCATGGCCCTTTCTTCACTCTCCTCACAGGAAGAACGCCTTCTTGCCCTTATCCGCTCTTTTGCCCGGCTTGAGCTTCCTGATGCCGCGCGTTTCCTACAGGAAACGCCTGCCGAAACCCTCCGTTTCGGCGAAAGGCTGCAGAAAAACGGGGACGCAGTTTTTCTGCAGGGGGAAAAAAAGCTCTTCCTTTCACGCGAGCGTTTTTCAAAAGAAACACTAGCCGTTGAAGAGTTCCTGCGTTCATACCACTCCTCACATCAGTCGCGCAAAGGCGCCCCGCCGGACCAGATTGCCCTGCAGGTACTAAAAGATCTTGATCCCAGGGCTTCGAAGGCCTTTCTCGAAGTACTGGCCGAAAACGGAACGGTGGTCATGGATGAAGGAACAGTACGGATGACTGATTTTACCCCCAGGGATGACAAGGCTTTTGAAAAAAAATCGCAGGCTCTTCTTGACTTTTGCCGGAAAAGGGACTTCCAGCCCCCCCTTCTCAGTGAAGCCATGGACGCCGCAGGACTGGACGAAAAGGCTTTTTCCCTGTTGATCAAGGGAATGCGGGAGGCAGGGCTGGTCTCGATCGTTTCAGATGAATTTCTGTTTTCATCGGAAATCGAGGAAAAGCTTCTGAAAATACTGCTTCAGGAAAAAGACGATATCACGATAGCGAAGGTACGTGATATTACGGGAAGCTCACGCAAATTCATCCTGCCGCTTCTGGAATACCTCGACGCAAGGGGGTATACGCGAAGGGCAGGAGACAGACGGGTCCTTCTCGCGTCAAAGCTTCCGCCATCTATTACGGCTCCTCAGCCTTAAATGATGAAAAAATTTCCTAATATCCCCAAATCTCTGAAGAGCCGGCTTCTCCTAAATCCGCACCCTGAAATCATATACAGAACCATAGGAGCCAGATTATAAAAAGGATTCCGTGATTTTGAGCATATTCTTTCTCTCGTCCTTCTCAATTTCGCAGGAAGAAGCACGGCTGATTTGACAATAGTTATTTCCATAGACTATTATGATTATTATTTCTAATACAACCCCATATGAGGTTGTTTCAAATAGTCGCTTGTAATGAA
>JAAYJB010000387.1 GCA_012523155.1 Synergistaceae bacterium
ACACTCTTCGGAGCCCTCGTGAAGGTAAGAAAAACGGCCCTAATTGAGGAATTCTGGAAATATCTGCGGTCCTCCGATGCGGAATCGTTCATGGATGAATTCGGCTTTCTTCCGGTTCGTCCCTGAACATCCGGACAGGAAAAAAAAGCCTTCCGGACCATCGCTGTCCGGAAGGCTTTTTGCATTTCCGCTGTCTGTCTAAAGAAATTCTAAACTTAGCCGAGACCCAGGAAACACCTCGCGACCTCGAAGTATATAAGAAGGCCGATAACATCAACTACGGTCGTTATGAACGGACCCGACATTACTGCCGGGTCAATACGGAACTTCTGGGCAATAAATGGCATCAGCGCGCCGACAAGGTTGCCGAGCATGACCACTCCGACGACGGAGACCGCAACCGTCATGGCCAAACCGTACCCCGTACCCATGATCCATGCGCGGAAAGAGGCAAGAATACCGAGCGCACCTCCGAGGAACAGCCCCAGAACAAGCTCTTTTGACAGGACTCTATAGATGTCTTCTCTTTCGATTTCGCCCGTTGTCAGGCCTCTGATAACAAGGGTCGCGCTCTGTGTACCCGTGTTTCCGCCCGTGTCAATCAGCAGGGGAATGAAAAAGGCTAGAGCTACAACGCTTTCAAGGGCAAAAGAATAGTTTTCGAGGATGGATGAAGAGAAGACCTGGGTCACGATACAGACCAGGAGCCAGGTAAAACGTTTTCGGGTAAGAGTGAAAACACCTGCCTCCATGTATCTTTCGTCCACCGGGGAAATACCAGCCATCCGCTCAAAATCTTCCGTGGCCTCATCCTGAACGATGTCGAGGATATCGTCGAAGGTGAGGATCCCTACGAGACGGTGTTCCCTGTCCACCACGGGAATTGTTTGGAGGTCGTATTTTGACATTGTTTTCGCGGCCTCTTCCTGGTCAGTATCTGTGGAGACAAAGACGGGAAGGGCATCCATCAAATCTTTCACTGCAACATCGACCGATGCGAGTATCAGGTCTTCGAGGTGTACAGTTCCCATGAGCTTCCTCGCCGGGTCTACGACAAAAAGTGTATAGATTGTCTCTTTCTTTGCGGCTGACTGCCGGATCCTCGCCAGTGCCTCCGAAGAGCTCATATCCTCCTTGAGATCCACGAATTCGGGCGTCATGATGTGACCTGCGGAATCCGGCGGATAATTGAGAAGTGTGTTAGCGAGCCTGCGCTCCTCAGGAGACAGGCGGGCAAGGAGTTTTTTTACAGTCTTGGCGGGCAGTTCGTCGAAAAGGGCTGTCCGGTCGTCATCGGACATGTCCTCGATGATGGAGGCAGCTTCTGAATCGGTGAAGCTTGCAAGGAGTTCCTCCCGAATAGTTCCCTCAAGGAATTCAAAAACCTCTATGGCAAGATCTTTCGGAAGAAGGCGGAAGATAAAAACCCGCTCCGTGAAGTTTTTTTCGGAGAGTATTTCCGCTATATCTGCAGGCTCCATGGTTATGAGCAGTTCTTTCAGGCTTTTGAACTGCTTTCGCTCGAAAAGCTTGTCCACGCTTCCGAGGATTTTATTCCGGATGTCTTTCATGACACACCTCCTGTTTTCGTTGGAGTTGATTTTCTATTGCTGCCTTAATTCTCCATTTCCACGAGTGGATATTTTTCGGGGGTGCCCCGGCAGTGCGAGGGAAGAAGGGGCGCTATTACGGCAGGTCCAGAACTAAAAAACCGCTACGGCACACAGGAACATATCAAAGGACTGCCCGTTTTTTCAACAGCAAGCCTATTTTACACCATGCTTTTTGTATGCTTAAGAGCCTGTTGCCTAACCATTGATCTGCGGGGAGGAATCCACCGAAAGGATGTGGTTTTCAGTCCCGCCCTTGCTTTTCTCGTATGAAGAACAGCGCGGAGATTCTTTCCAAAAGGCGCGTCACGCAGTAAAAGCCATCGCTCTTTCTCTTTCTTCCGCCATACGAAGCGCATCCGCCGTCTTATGGACCTTGTCAATTCCATACCGCCATAGCTTGAGCAGGTTGTGTGCCATGCACATAAGCTTCCATTCATTG
>JAAYJB010000388.1 GCA_012523155.1 Synergistaceae bacterium
AAAAATAACAGCTGAGCATGCTGAAGGGAAGGGATAGCTTTGCCCCTTGCGGTAGCGGTATCGGGGTTCAAGAATACGGGAAAAACAACGCTCGCTCTTGCACTGCTTGAGGAGATACTTTCCGCGGGTCTTTCTGCGGGTTTTGTAAAGCATACGGAAAAGGACGTCCTCTCCCGGGAAGAGAGCGATACGGGGAGGGCGGTCTCCCTTGGGATCCCATGCGTCTACTGTGGAAACGACGGAGCTGTCTTCGAGGCCCCCGGAGCGGGGGTTACCCCTGAAAGGCTGGAGGTTTTTTTCCCCGGGAAGGATATCGTCATAGTCGAGGGTGCAAAACGGACACCCATGCCGAGAATATGGGTAGGAGATCCCGGAAGCTGTCCTCCCGGGGTGAAGGGCGTGTTCGCATATTATGACCGTTCCGCCGCCGCAGGAGACGGGAAAAAGTTTTTTGCGGAAGGTGACGAGAAGATGCTCGCCGGGAAAGTGATCGAGCTTTACCGCAGGGGGGAGGGCGGAGTGAAGGCGTCCCTGTTCGTCGGGGGAAAAAAGATTCCTTTGAAAGCCTTTGTCTCGGAAATGATCGCGGGGTGTTTATCGGGGCTGGTTTTGCCGCTGAAAGGCGTACATTCCCTGAAAGATGGGGTACAGATCTACCTCAAACGAAATAAATGACCGTTTTTTTTGCAATCCACCCTTGTATTTTGTATTTTTACTCACTATAATTGCTGTCGCGCACTGATTGTTCATACCCGCCAGCTGAGGCCCTGTCCGCAGGCCTCATCATATCGAGGAGGTAGTGGAAATGGACTTTTTTCTTTTACTTGTCGTAGGTGTTACAGGTGTTCTTGCTCTTGCCTTCGCCTTCGTTTCCTACGGGCGTATCACACGGTTCACGGTTGAAAACGAACGGGTCGCGGAGCTTTCCGAGATCATTCACAGGGGAGCCATGGCTTTCCTGTACAGGGAGTATAAATGGCTGCTTCCGTTTCTGATCGTCGTCGGAGTCATCCTTTTGTTCACCATCGGAACGGCATCCGGGGTTTCGTTCATTGTGGGCGGTCTGTGCAGCGCGGCTGCCGGATACATGGGGATGGTGGTCGCCACCAGGACCAACGGGAAAACAGCCTTTGCCGCCACGAGGGGAATGAACGAGGCGCTTACCATGGCCTTCAGGGGCGGCAGCGTGATGGGGATGTCCGTGGTCGGCATAGGCGTTCTCGGAATTCTTGCCTGCTTCGCCCTTTTCCCGGATCCTGCGATCATTACGAGCTTCGGCATGGGAGCCAGCTCCATAGCTCTTTTTGCACGTGTGGGAGGCGGAATTTACACCAAGGCTGCAGATGTGGGTGCCGACCTTGTCGGTAAGGTAGAGGCCGGAATTCCCGAGGACGACCCGAGAAACCCGGCGGTCATAGCGGACAACGTCGGCGATAACGTAGGCGACATCGCGGGAATGGGGGCCGACCTTTTCGAGTCTTACGTGAATTCCATACTTGCCGCAATGGCGGTGGGGCTCGCGGCTTTCGGGATGAGGGGAGTCATTTATCCTCTCGTTATGGCCGGCATAGGAATCCTCGCCTCCATCGGCGGAACGGCGTTTGTAAAAGTAAAGGATGGCGGAAACGCTGCTGTTGCACTCAGGAAGGGGACATTCGTGACCGGTGGGCTGATGATCCTCGGCTCGCTTCTTGTGACACTGGCCCTCTTCAGGGACCTGTCCCTGTTCTGGGCTGTTCTTTCAGGAGTCGGTGTGGGGGTCATCATAGGGTTCGTAACTGAAATCTACACCTCCGGCGACTATTCGTCAGTAAAACACATTGCGGCGTCCTCCAAGACCGGGCCTGCGACTGTCATCCTCTCCGGCCTTGCCGTTGGAATGAAATCGACAGTGGTCCCGGTGATCCTCATCTGCATCGCAACGCTTGTCAGCTTCCGTTTCGGAGGGCTCTACGGAATTGCCTGCGCTGCCGTGGGCATGCTTTCAATTACCGGCATGGCGCTGAGCGTAGACGCCTACGGACCCATAGCCGACAACGCGGGCGGTATCGCAGAAATGAGCCACCTTCCCAAGGAAGTGAGGAAGATAACCGATAAGCTTGATGCCATCGGAAACACCACGGCTGCAATGGGCAAAGGACTCGCGATCGGTTCCGCTGCACTGACGGCCCTGGCGCTGTTTGCGGCATATGCCCATTCGGTAAAACTCAGCGCAATAGACCTGAATGACCCCAAGGTAATGGTGGGGCTCTTCCTTGGCGGCATGCTTCCGTTCCTCTTCAGCTCCATGTCGATCCAGGCCGTGGGGCGTGCTGCTGAAGCGATGATCGATGAAGTCCGACGCCAGTTCAGGGAGATTCCCGGGATCATGGAAGGAACGGGAAGGCCCGAGTACGAGAAGTGCGTTGATATTTCCACGGCTGCTGCCCTCAGGGAAATGATCATTCCCGGCCTTCTTGCTGTCGTCTCCCCGGTCGCTGTTGGTTTCGGCCTTGGCGCACAGGCGCTTGGAGGCCTTCTGGCAGGGTCGATCGTAACCGGTGTGATGCTCGCCATTTTCATGTCCAACTCGGGCGGAGCGTGGGATAATGCGAAAAAGTACATCGAAGAGGGAAACTTCGGCGGAAAGGGAACCCCGGAACATGCAGCGGCGGTCGTGGGCGACACGGTCGGCGATCCCTTCAAGGACACAGCGGGACCGAGCCTGAATATACTCATCAAGCTCATGTCGGTGGTCGCACTCGTTCTCGCACCACTTTTTGTATAGAACGGGAAGAAAAGAGTACAATACGGGGGGGAAGGGGAACCTTCCCCCCTGATTTTTTTTTGAGGAGGCGAACAGCTGGTGCAGTCGGATGATGTGCGGCAGATAAAGGAAAGGCTTGACATCGTTGAAGTGATCGGCGACTATGTCCGCCTCAGGAAGGCCGGGGCAAATTTTATCGGCCTGTGCCCTTTCCACGAAGAAAAGACCCCTTCGTTCAATGTCTCTCCGTCCAGGCAGACTTTTCACTGTTTCGGCTGCGGGCAGGGAGGGGACATATTCACCTTCATCATGGAAAAGGAAGGGCTCTCTTTCCGTGAAGCCCTTGAAACGCTGGCGGACAGGGCCGGTATCCGGCTATCCCCGGTCCCCGGAAAAGACAGGCAGGCGAAAAGCCTTTTCGATATCATGGAGCGGGCCTGTTCCCTGTATCAGTCACTTCTGCAGGAAGCCGGGGGAGAGGCGGCAAGAGCGTACCTTTCAAGAAGGTCGCTCCCTCCGGACACCTGGAAACGTTTTGAGCTCGGATGGGCACCCTCATCATGGGACACCCTCTGGAACGCCCTTTTCCGGGAAGGAGTCAGGCCGAAGGAGGCAATGGATGCAGGACTGGTTCTTGAAGGAAAAAACGGGATGTATGACAGGTTTCGGGGCAGGGTGATTTTCCCTGTCCGGGATATTTCGGGAAGGCTGCTGGCCTTTGGGGGACGGCTCATCGACGGGGAAGGGGCCAAATATATAAACAGCCCCGAGGGTGTCCTGTACAGCAAACGCAGGAACCTTTACCTTCTCCAGAAAGCGAAGGAAGCTGCAAGGGGCCGGGAACGGGTCATCCTCGTTGAAGGATACATGGATGCCATACGGCTTCATCTTTCAGGCTATCCCGAGGCTGCTGCGTCCCTGGGAACAGCCTTGACAGAAGATCAGGCAATGCTCATCAGGCGGTTTACGGACAGGTGTTTTATCTGCTACGACTCGGATATCGCCGGCCAGGAAGCGACCATAAGGGGAATGTACGTTCTTCAGAAGGCGGGACTTGATGTCCGTGTTGTAGAATTGCCCAGGGGCAAGGATCCCGACGATCTGCTCTGTCTCCCGGACGGGAAAACCCTTTTCGATAAGGCCCTGGAGTCAGCACGTCCCCTGGTGCTCCATCATGTATTTCTCCGTGCCGATATGCTCCGCTCACCCGAGAAAAGAAAGCGTGCCTCCGATGAGGTCCTCTCTGGAATAGCCCTTCTTTCTCCTGTGGATGCCGCACCATATGTTCCGAAGGTGGCAGCGGCCCTTGGCATTTTTCCCCATGAGCTGAGCTCCATGCTGGACGAATACAGGAGGCGGCGTCAGCCGGGGGGCCAGGGGGGAAAACCGGCAGAGAAAAAGGACGGCGGTCAGAGAGACGGCGGCAGCCGGATAGACGAGATCGAGGCAGCCCTTTGTACCCTGTTGTGGAAAGACGACAGGATACGGAGGACGGGGGATGTGCGCAGGGTCCTCTCCCTGCTGAATGACGAACGCCTTCAGACTGTCGCCGCTGCCCTTTTTTCAACGTCTTCAATAGATGAGCTGGAGGCACGGTGGCACTCCCTTGGAGAGACGTTCCCCTTTCAGGCCATAGCTGTGGGCGGGGAATGGTGCGATGGTCCGGGCAGCTCAGGCGGAGGCTGGGACGCGGTGATCGGTATTCTCGAGAAAAGAAAGATACAGCAGGAGTACGACGTGATCCTGGAGAAGCTTTCAAGAGGAGAGGCGACCAGTGCTGATCTTGTAAGGTTCCAGGAGGTTGCCAGGTCGCTTAAGGGATGTGAAAGTCCGGGAAAGGGAAAATGACTTTGTGAAAGAATTGAAATATAAGGAGCATGTTTGATATACTCTTCGTTGGTTTCAATTCCGGAGGAAGGCAGATATGAGGATCGACAGGTATCTCAAGCTGGCACGGCTTATAAAAAGGCGTACGGCAGCCCAGGAGATGGCGTCTGTGGGTGCGGTGAGAATAAACGGACGGCAGTGCAAGCCGTCTTCGGAAGTCCGGGCGGGTGACGTGGTAGAAATTGCATACCCGTCAAGGATTCTCACCGTAGAAGTACTCTGCGACGGGGAAAACGAGCTGAAACGATGTGCTCCCGGAGAAGCGTATTCGGTTCGTGAGGAAAGGCGGGCGGATCCGGAGGAAAAGCCGTGGTAGGCCTGTGCCGCCTGAAGAGATGAACGGAAAAGAAAAAGGAGCTGAAAAAAGATGAGCAGCATCATAGGGGTACATGGACGGGAGATTCTCGATTCAAGGGGAAACCCTACGGTTGAGGTTGAAGTGTGGCTCGACAGCGGCGCTTCAGGAAAAGCGGCCGTTCCGTCGGGAGCTTCGACCGGAACATATGAAGCGGTTGAACTGCGTGATGGAGGCCCGAGGTACAACGGCAAGGGGGTCCTCAAGGCTGTAAACGGAGTGAATGAACGCATAGCCCCTGAAGTCATGGGCTTTGACGCAGACGACCAGGCAGAGCTTGATGCGGTGCTTATCGAGCTTGACGGAACCCCCAACAAGAGCTCCATCGGCGCAAACGCCATTCTTGGTGTATCTCTGGCTGCGGCCAGGGCTGCCGCTGACGACCACGACCTTCCGCTCTGGGCATGGCTCGGGGGACTGGGCCCCTTCTCGATCCCCACCCCGATGATGAATGTCATCAACGGCGGTGCCCATGCGGACAACAACGTGGACATCCAGGAGTTCATGATCGTTCCCCACGGAGCGGAAACCTTTTCTGAAGCGCTCCGGATGGGTGCCGAAACGTATCATGCTCTGAAAAAAACGGTGAAGTCGAGAGGCTACAGCACCGCCATCGGCGACGAAGGCGGTTTTGCACCGGACCTGAAGAGCAACCGGGAGGCCATCGACCTTATCCTCGAGGCTGTCGAAAAGGCAGGTTATGCTCCAGGCAAGGACGTGGGGCTCGCACTCGATCCTGCGGCATCAGAGTTTTTCAAGGAAGGGAAGTATCACTTCACCGGTGAGGGCAAGGTTTTTTCAGCCGATGAAATGGTGGATTACTGGGAAGCCCTATGCAGCGGTTATCCTATTCTCTCCATCGAAGACGGAATGGCCGAGGATGACTGGGCAGGCTGGTCCGTTATGACTGAACGGCTGGGAAAGAAAATACAGATCGTGGGAGACGACCTTTTCGTTACAAATCCCGAAAAGCTTTCGAAGGGAATAGAGGAAGGCGTGGCGAACGCCGTCCTCATCAAGCTGAACCAGATCGGCACTCTTTCAGAAACGCTGAACGTAATTGCCCTCGCCAGGCGTTACGGATATGCGACCGTTATCTCTCACAGGTCGGGCGAGACTGACGATTCGTTCATCAGCGATCTCGCAGTGGCAACAGGAGCCGGTCAGATCAAGACGGGAGCTCCGGCCCGCACCGACAGGGTGGCGAAGTACAACCAGCTTCTCAGGATAGCTGAGGACCTGGAGCGGGCTCCCTACGCAAGACTCTCCCAGTTCCGCGGCAATCCATTCAGATAAAAGGAGGCGGTATCAATGAAAAAGGTCATAGCAACAGATAAAGCGCCTGCAGCGGTAGGTCCCTACAGCCAGGCAATCAGGGCCGGCAGTTTTCTCTTTTGTTCGGGGCAGATCCCCGTCGATCCTTCCACGGGGCAGTTTGTGGAGGGAGGAGTGGAGCAGCAGGCAGAGCAGGTACTCAGGAACGTGAAGGCTGTTCTCGAGGGAGCGGGGTACTCTCTTTCCGATGTGATCAAGGCCACGGTTTTCGCCGTGAACATGGCGGATTTTGCCGCGGTGAACGGTGTGTACGCCAGGTTCTTCGAAAAGGAGCCTCCGGCACGGTCTTTCGTTGAAGTCGGGGCTCTTCCCAAGGGAGCGCTCGTGGAAGTGGAAGTTGTTGCCTGGAAGGAGTAAAGAATCAGGGGGCGAGGGTGCTCCTTCCCCCCGTGACCTTTCCTAAGGAAGTGCGGATATGAAAATAGCGGAACCTACGGTTGAACGGCTAGTGCAGTACCATCGCCTTCTGGAACAGCTCGTGAACGAAGGGCAGAAAGTGGTCTCATCCCAGGAAATCGGTGAAATGCTGGCATTCAAAGCCAGCCAGGTGAGAAAGGATCTCTCCTATTTCGGTGAAATCGGAAAACGGGGAGTGGGGTATCATGTTGACCGTCTTCACAAGCACATCAGCGGCATCCTTTCCTCTCCAAGATGCTGGTCCCTCGGCCTGGTAGGAGCAGGAAACCTCGGTGAAGCGCTGCTGGGGTACAACGCTTTTCAGAGCGACAAGTTCAGCATAAGGGCTCTCTTCGATGTGGACAGGGAAAAAATCGGCAAAAAGATACAGGGTATCCCCTGTTTTTCATTGGAGGAGGCTCCACGGATAATCCGTGAAAGCGGGATAGAGGTCGTCATCCTTACGGTTCCGGCTGCCGTTGCCCAGCAGGTGGCGGATATCGTTGCGGAAGCCGGAACGGTGAAAGGGATCCTCAATTTTGCCCCGGTTTCTCTTTCAGTTCCCGGGAACATGCTGCTTGCATCGGTGGATATCTCGGTGGAACTGGAAAAGCTTCTTTTCTTTCTGAAACACAAGGAAGACTAGTTTTGGTAGAATATCGGGGGTTCCGGGAGGAGCCCTGAAAGCAATCTTACACAAAAAAGAATCTTAAACAATCAAGGAGGCGTTTTTATTGGAACAGCAGTGCGGACAGGCAGCAGGCGGGGCAGGAGGACAGGGGAGTCTTATGGGGATGCTTTTTCCTCTTGCCATATTTGTAGTCATCTTCTACTTCTTCATCATACGGCCCCAGAAAAAACGGCAGAGAACACAGGACCAGCTTCTGGCCTCCCTTACCAGGGGTGACCAGGTAGTCACCATCGGAGGCTTCTTCGCCACCATAAGGGAAGTGAAGGAAGACAGCATCGTAGTGGAAATAGCTGACGGAGTAAAGGTCAGAATACTGAAGTCCGCAGTGGCGACAAAGCGCGCTGCACCGGCTGCCCAGCCCAGGGAAAACGAACCCAGGGAGGAAAAGCAGGAGGAAAGCAACTGAGTTTTTTCCTACGGAAAACCGGGGCCTGCGGGGAAGAGGCCGCCTTGAGGCGGCCGCTCCGTTTTTTCCGGCCTTTTGATCAGTGCTTATATTGCGGAGTGTCCAGGAGGGAAGAATTATGCTAAGACGGGACCGCTGGCGGCTGGGAATAGTCGCCATGGTGGTGCTTGCGGCCCTGGTTACGGTCTTTCCCCTTTCGGGAAAGATAAACCTGGGGCTTGATTTGAAGGGCGGAGCACATATCGTTCTTCAGGCAAAGGAGACAGAGGAAAACAAGGTAACTGAGGACAGTATTGAAAGGCTGCTCGCAGTGCTCAGAAACCGCATTGACCAATACGGCGTGGCTGAACCGGTCATTCAGCGCGAGGGGCGCGACCGTGTCATCGTGGATCTTCCGGGAATTCAGGACCCCGACGCCGCCCTTGAACTGATAGGGAAAACAGCCCAGCTTGAATTCCGGCAGGTCATCAGTGCCACATCACCTGTTCCTCCGGGTCCCCAGCGGCAGAATTACGACAGCGACGAAGAGTTCAAAAAGGCTCAGGAACGCTGGGAAGCCGCAAAGGCAGAAATCGATGCAGGCAAGGAAAACCTGGCGAGGGTAGGGGCAGGAGTTGAAGGGTCACTGGTATCAAGGGATGACGAGGGGCGCCATTATCTTCTCGGAAAAACTCTTGTGGCAGGCAAGGACCTGGTTGATGCAAAGACCCAGTATGACAACCTGGGAAGAGCAGTGGTGGCGCTTACCTTCAGTTCCGGGGGGGCGAAGCTTTTTGATGAAGCCACTGCGGCAAATGTTGGCAGGCAGATAGCTATCGTCCTTGACGGCATAGTCATCTCCGCACCCGTTGTTCAGGAGCGGATCACCGGGGGAAATGCCCAGATTTCGGGACGCTTCAGCCCTGCTGAGGCAAGCAGGCTCTCCATAATGCTCAGGGCAGGTGCTCTGCCCATAGCTGTGGACGTCATCGAGAACCGTTCAGTAGGACCGAGCCTCGGAGAGGACTCCATCAATTCGGGAATTCGGGCGGGGCTGATCGGCGCGGCTCTTGTATTCCTCTTCATGCTTCTGTACTACAGGACGCTCGGCCTGGCGGCTGATACCGCCCTCGCAGTGGCGATCCTTCTCGTTTTTGCGGGACTCATCTCCCTGAAAGCCACCCTCACCCTTCCAGGCATCGCAGGAATCGTGCTCACCATAGGAATGGCGGTTGACGGGAACGTCCTCATATACGAACGGATGAAAGAGGAGTCACTGGCGGGAAAGACGCCTCTGGCAGCCATTGATGCGGGGTTCAAGAAGGCGTTGACGACCATACTCGACGCGAATATTACGACGCTCATCGCAGCGGCAGTGCTCTTTTATTTCGGTAGCGGGCCGGTTCGCGGTTTTGCTGTGACGCTGAGCATAGGAATTGTGGCGAGCGTTTTCTGCAACGTGCTTGTTACAAGGATAATCCTCCAGCATTTCATGGGGAGACGGAGCGCGGCGGCTTCGCTTCGCACCCGCTCGTGAGAGGGAGGAAAGAATCGATGAGAAAATTTTCGATAGACTTCATGAAGTACAGGAAGAAAGCCATTCTACTCAGCCTCGTCTGTATGCTCCTCAGCATTGGTCTCATGCTGACAAGGGGATTGAACCTGGGCATCGATTTCACGGGAGGCAACGTGGTCCAGGTGGAGTTTGAACAGAGCCCGTCCATTGAAGACGTGCGGTCTGTCCTTTCGGCTGTGGGGCAGGGGAATTCGATTATCCAGTCCTACAGCGACAGGGGAATCATTATCCGCATCAGCGCCAATGAGGAATCTGCCAGGAAGGAAGCAGTGGATGCACTGCGGGTAAAGTACACCGGAATGCAGGTGGTCCGTCTCGAGAAAGTCGGCCCCGTTGTAGGGGCTGAATTGAGAAAGGAGGCAATGATCGCTCTTTTCCTGGCCCTTGCGGGAATACTCGCCTATATAACCGTCCGCTTCCAGTTCCGCTTCGCGGTTGTGAGTGTGGCTGCCCTTGTGCATGATGCAGTGATAACTCTCGGCATATTCAGCCTCACAGGAATGGAGATTTCCACTCCATTCATCGCAGCGATCCTGACGATCGTGGGATATTCACTCAACGACACCATCGTGATTCTCGACAGGGTTCGGGAGAACTGGAAGAATCTCAGGGTCCAGGGAATCGGGGAACTTCTCAATTCATCCATCAACCAGACGCTCTCCAGGACGATCAATACGTCCCTGACGACCCTTCTTCCGGTTATCGCCCTCTTCATCTGGGGCGGCGAGGTTCTGCGCAGTTTCTCTTTTGCCCTTCTCGTGGGAGTGCTCGTGGGTACCTACAGCTCAATATTCATCGCCTCGGCTCTCCTGGCCGAGTGGTGGGAAAAAGCGCCGCTCAGGAAAAGCTGATTTTCCCTGTAATGATCTGGAGGGGAGCATCCGTTGGATGCTCCCCTTTTTCATTGAGGCAAATTTGTAGAACAAGGTTGTTATGTGCTATGCTTTGATTTATCTTATAAAAGGGCCATAAAAGAGGGAGATGAGAAAGGCCGCAAAAGGAGGAATAAACAATGAAGAAACAATCCAAAACAGTACCATTCTGTTTCAAGGAATGTTCCCTGCTGCCCATCAGCACCGGTATCAGAGCCCAGACTCTCCGTGAACTCCGTTCAGCCATTCCTGAAATACCTGAAAGCTCTCTCTATTATCACTTCTGGGGCAGAATGCTGCGTCCCCATATCCCGGAATCTGAATTCAATAATGACTTTGCGTCATGGGCGGACAGCGGACTCGGCGATATAGAGCTTGCCGAGGAACTCAGCGCCATCAACCCGGTGAAAAATCAGAATCTCGACGAACTGCGGTCGATCCTTGAGGACATTCTGGAAGCCAGGCTGGAAGCAGGCGATTTTACCAGCTGGAAAAAAGCGGACAGGGAGTTCTATTTCATTGCCTGCAAAAAGTTCATGTTTGATACAGGAAGGCGGACTGAATGCCTCGAGGATTTCCCGGTTGCGGTGAAAACGTCGAGCAGGCAGAGCTTCTTCCACCACTTTTTGGACGGCCGGAGGAGATCTCGGGAAGGGAAGGATGATTTTTCACTCTGGCTCGAGCAGTTCGGAGAAAGGACAGAGGATATTCGTGCACGTCTTTCCAGGGTCGACTCCTATCTCTTTTCACTGGGGGAACTGAAAGGACAGATCGTCACGCTCCTTGAGAAGGGACTCGGGAAAGGGGGAACGGAGTGATGTCCGATATGCTGAAAAAATACGGAGAAGTAATCGGATTCCATGCCATGGACAGCCTGCTTGCAATTGCCGAGAGGCTCGAAGGAAAAAAGATAGTCCACGTCAACTCCACGAAAGAAGGGGGCGGCGTCGCCGAAATCCTCTCGTCCATGGTTCCTCTTTCACAGGAACTCGGTCTTGATGTTGCATGGGAAGTGATCGAGGGAGACGAACCGTTTTTCAACTGTACCAAGACACTGCACAATTCGCTGCAGGGAATGGCAGGCGGTCTCTCTCAATCCCAGGCCGGGGCATACATGGATACGAACAGGAAAAACGCCGAAAGACTGAAGGATGTGCTTGAAAGCGCTGACTATGTCTTTATCCATGATCCCCAGCCGGCTGCCCTTCTCGGGCTGTTTCCTGAAAGGAAGGGGAAGTGGATCTGGCGCTGCCACATCGATGTGAGCTCTCCCAACAGGAGCGTATGGCGTTTTGTGAAAAAGCAGGTTGAAGGATATGACGCATCCATTTTCTCTCTGCCTGACTTTGCGCAGAACCTGCCCCATCCGCAGTATCTTATAACGCCCAGTATCGACCCGCTGAGCGAAAAGAACAGGCCTCTGGCGAAAAGCGAGGTTCTCAAGATCTACGAAGAGCTTGGCATCAGGCGTGATAAGCCGGTTATACTTCAGGTTTCGAGGTTTGACAGGTTCAAGGATCCTCTCGGAGTGATCGAAAGCTACAGGCTTGCAAGGGAACATGTGGATATTCGCCTCGTTCTCGCTGGAGGGGGGGCGGCTGACGACCCCGAGTCGGGGGAGGTCCTTTCCGCAGTGAAGGAAGCGGCTGCCGGAGATCCTGATATTTCAGTCCTTCTTCTTCCAGCGGATGCACACAGGACAATAAACGCCCTCCAGGCAGGAGCCGACGTGGTCATGCAGAAGTCGACCAAGGAAGGATTCGGACTCACGGTGACCGAGGCAATGTGGAAGAAAAAACCCGTAGTAGGCGGGGATGTGGGAGGAATTCGCCTGCAGGTCATCAACCGTTTCAACGGATTCCGTGTCCGAAGCCCTGAAGGAGCGGCGATACGGATACGGTATCTCCTCACCCACAGATGGAAAAGGGAGAGGATGGGAGTCAACGCGAGGCAGTATGTCCTTGAAAATTTCCTCATTACCGGACAGCTGAGGAACTACCTTTCACTCCTGATTTCACTTGACGGGAAAGAAGCGGAGTGGGAGCCATGGATCTAAGCGGATCAATGCCGGGACTCGAATCCCTCGGAGGGCTCTTTTCCTCCTTCGGCCGACCGAAACCTATTCTCGTCAGCGACTATGACGGAACTCTCGCCCCATTTCGAAGGGAACGGGGCGATGCTGTCCCTCTGCCGGAGGTAAAAGAACTTCTCTGGCGGATCATCAGTGCCGGAGGGGACGTAATGATCCTCTCCGGGAGGGATGCCGGAGAAGTATTCCTGCTTCTGGGCCTTGACGTGGAGATTATCGGATGCCACGGATGGCAGAGACGCTCCCCCGGAGGAAAGACGGAAACCCTGCCCCTTTCCGGTGACGAGCGGAGAGCGGTACAGGCTCTTTCCTCACTTTTTGACGCTTTCCCCATAGACTCGGTTGAGATAAAACCTGTCTCCGCAGCCCTTCACTGGAGGGAACGGGACGAAATAAAGCGTCGGTGGCATAAACTGGAACCGGAAATAATCGACCGTGCCGGTCAGTCCGGCCTGGAAGCCCTTCGTTTCAACGGAGGGATCGAGTTCAGGATCCCCGCCTTTTCGAAAGGGGCGGCTATTGAAAGAATATTGGAGCACAGAAAAGAAAACGGGCCTGTTTTCTATCTTGGGGATGATGTCACCGACGAGGATGCCTTTCTGGCCCTTAAGGGTCGGGGAACCGGGATACTTGTATCGGGATCTCCACGACGCAGCGCCGCGGATGCCTGGATCCGGCCGGAAGAGGTGAAGTTCTTTCTCGAAATGTGGCTTTCCGCCCTTGAAGGGGAACAAAGGAGAGGAGAAGCATGAGAAAGAAAGGGCGGCTGATCGTGGTGTCCAACCGTCTTCCTGTGACCCTGTCATACGAGGACGGCAAATGGAGGGGGAAACCTGCATCCGGCGGACTGGTAAGTGCGCTGAACCCTGTCCTGAAGAACAGGGGAGGTTTTTGGGCAGGCTGGCCGGGAACGGGAAAAGGTGCCGGCCTGTCTCATATCCGTGAGATCCTGGGGCCTCTGTCAGAGGAAAGTGGTTACAGGCTTCTCCCTGTAATGCTTACAGAAGTGGATGTTGAAGCGTTTTATCATGGTTTCTCCAATTCGGTGCTCTGGCCTCTTTTTCATGATCTTCAAAGCCGGTGTGTTTTTTCACCGGCCTTCTGGGAAGGGTACCTGAAATCGAACGGTAAGTTCGCCAGAGTTGTAGCAAAACATGCCGGCGAGAACGATTTTGTCTGGGTGAATGACTACCAGCTTATCCCTCTCGGAGAAATGCTGAAAAAAAGAAGATCCGGACTCCGTTCGTCATTTTTCTTCATATCCCCTTTCCCAGCGTTGACGTGTTCATGAAAATGCCGTGGAGGAAGGAAATTCTCTCCCAGATGACCCACTACTCCTTCATGTGCTTCCAGACAGGCCGGGACAGGCGAAACTTCCTCGACTGCCTCAGGGTCTTTTTTCCTGAAACCGCTGTTTCCGGCAGAGGGCACATACTCAGGGTGAAGGTGGAGGACAGGTCCTTTTTCCTTGGAAGCCTGCCCGTCAGTATCGACTTTCAGGCCTATTCATCACTGGGGTCCTCCCGGCAGGTGGTCTCAAGGGCAAAGGCCATACGGCAGGAAGTGCAGGGGGACAAGTTTGTGCTCGGTGTGGACCGGCTTGACTATTCAAAGGGAATTCCTGAAAAACTGAAGGGATTCCAGAGATGTCTGGAACGGTTTCCGGATCTCAGGGAAAGGATCTCTCTTCACCAGATCGTTGTCCCGAGCAGGGAGTCCGTAGAACAGTACCAGGCACTCAAAGGGGAGATCGAACTTCTGATCAGCAGGATCAACGGAAAATATTCCACGACCCGCTGGGTCCCGGTGAACTGGCACTACGGATCTGTCGCCGGAGAGGAACTCGCCGCAATGTACCGTGCAGCGGACATTGCCCTTGTGACCTCGCTCAAGGA
>JAAYJB010000389.1 GCA_012523155.1 Synergistaceae bacterium
AACTGCATTTTCTGGAACGACGGGGGAGGAAACGAGATCGTGGAAAACGGCGCTGTCGCCGTGGTCACCCGATCCGTGGTCCGGGACGGCTTTCTCACGGGATCATCAATCATTACCGAGGATCCTGATCTCGGTCCTCTTGCGGACAACGGAGGCTTGACCCAGACCCATGCCCTTCCCGCGGGCAGTTCGGCCATAGATAAAGGCACCTCTGCCGGGGCTCCGTCCACGGACCAGCGAGGACTGTCCCGCCCGCAGGGAAGCGGGTATGACATGGGGGCTTTCGAGTTCGAAGTCGCCTCACCGGGAGGCGGCGGAGGGGGATGCGGCATTTGGGGCACCTCCTTCCCCGCTATTCTTCTGCTGATCCTTCCCATGCTTCTTCTCATCCGAAAGTAGCGGAAAATCTCACCGGGCAAGAACGCACCCCGAAGCCGAAGCACGGTTTCGGGGTGCGTTTTTTTCGGGGGAACATATCTGAAGAAAAATTCTGTTTTGATAGGTGATTTACGAGAGTTAAAAAGAATACTATACTATGAAAACTGAAATTTCAGTTTGGAATCGTAGGGACGGACGGATATTCAGGAGAGCTGGAATCGGAAACGGAGTGATCGCCATGGCAGGATCCAGGCGCAACAGGTGCGGCGGGTTCTTCTTTCTTTCCTTCCTGACCCTTTTCTTCTCCCTTTTTTCCCTTTTTTGCGGCACGACGGAGGGCGCGGTGAAATACGTTACCCGGACCGGATCAGGGGGCAAAAGCGGTGCTTCATGGTCGGATTCACTGGACGAGGGCGGTTTTCGGAGCGCCCTCGACGGGGCCCAGCCGGGGACGGAGTTCTGGGTGGCCCGGGGCAGGTACCGCCCGGTGACCAGCCTTGGAACCGTTCCTGCAGTCGCCCGAAGCGCGTCTTTCGCCCTGAAGACGGGTGTCGCTCTCTACGGGGGATTTGCAGGCACGGAGACCTCAAGGGACCAGAGGGATCCCGGGGCAAACGTCACCGTGCTCACCGGCGACATCGAGCTGAACGACACGGTGAACGGCGACGGGGTGACCCTGAATTTATCCAATATTGCCGGAAGTAACAGCTACACGGTGGTGAAGGCCTCAGGAGTCTCCCACACGGCGATCCTTGACGGCTTCACCATAACGGGCGGAAAGGCGGACGGTGATTCCGCCGGGGCTCCGGACAACTCTGCTTCCTACGGAGGAGGGTTCTTCGCACTCAACAGCACCCCCACGATCACGAACTGCTCCTTCACCGGCAACGACGCCTACTGGGGCGGAGGAGGACTCTGCTCCACGGCGGGCGGCCCGATTTTCACAAAGTGCACCTTTTCCGGAAACACGTCCAGGAACGGTGCCGGGATGTACAACGATTCGGGAAATCCCCTTCTCGCGGAATGTTCCTTTCTTGACAACACTGCGTACCAGACCGGCGGGGGAATGTACAGCCGGTCCGGCCGGCCGGTCCTCTCTGACTGCCTTTTCTCGAAGAACACGTCGAATGACGGCGGAGGGATGCACAACTTCGACAGCGCCGCCCCGGTGCTCACAGACTGCGTTTTCTCTGAAAATAAGGCGGCTAAAAGCGGAGGGGGCATGGGAAACGTCAAAAACTCCGCCCCCGAGATGACGGGGTGCTCCTTCGTGAACAACCGGGCCGACGACCTCTCACAGGGAGGAGGGGCCATAGCCTCCACGGAGAGTGCTCCGAAGAT
>JAAYJB010000390.1 GCA_012523155.1 Synergistaceae bacterium
CTCTCCTGATGGCGGCAACCTGTCCGTCCATCATTGCTGAAGGTGCCACCATATCGGCGCCTGCCCTGGCATGGCTGAGGGCTATCCTTCCCAGTTCACCGGCTGATGAGTCATTGTCCACGGTCCCGTCCTTCGTTACAAATCCGCAGTGCCCGTGGTCTGTATATTCGCACATGCACACATCCGTCGTCAGATGAATGTCCCGTCCGTATTTTTCCTTGAGAAACCTCAGGGACTGCTGCACAGGCTCGCTATCGTCAGAAGCCGTTGTTCCCAGGGGGTCTTTCCGCGATGGAAGGCCGAAAAGCAGAAAAGAGCGGATCCCCGATTCGAGGGCAGGTTCAACTATCTCGGGCAGACGGTCCGCAGACCAGTGATCCACTCCGTAAAGCGAGTGGATCGGCCGCCGCTCCCCTGTTCCGGGAATGACGAAGAGTGGCAGCATCATCTGCCTCGGTTCAAGGGAGACCTCCCTGACAGTCTCAGCAAGTACGGGATGTTCCCTCAGGCGCCTCATTCGTATGGATGGTCCGTTCATTTCTCTTCCTCCTGTGTTTTTCTTTTTCTGATCTCTATCAGTGCATCGACGAGCCCTTCGAAAGTGGGCTCCTTCATAACCAGGACGTCTCTGCCCAGGAGCCTCTTTGCAGTCCGGGCGCATGCAGTTCCCCATGCCACAGGGACGGTTTCCTCCTGAAGGGTGAGTCCCAGCCTGCACCATGCGTCAACGAGAGCCGCACTGCCGAATACGACGGCGTCCAGCCCGGTCTCATCCCAGAGTTCCCCGTAGCTGTCCCACCCCGGGGGCAGCGACGGGATCATGCGGTATGCCGGGATGTTCACGGCATGCGCCCCGGCTGACCGTACCGCTTCTTCGGGAAGGGGGGAGCCGGCTTCATTCCTGAAGAAAACGACCAGATCACTGCTTCCGGCTCTCTCGGAAAGCAGCGCAGCCAACGCTTCCGATGTTGCGGGGCGCGCCTCGCAGTCAGCCCTGAGACCGGAACGGGAGAGAGCTTCAGTGGTCCCCGGCCCGATAGAAGCAATTTTTCCGCTGATCCTCCTGGGATCGATCCTGCGGGAGAAGAGTGCAGCTCCGCGTGGACTGGTGAGGACGACCCACGAAGCCCGGGACAAAAGCTTTTCCTCTCCCGGAAATGGAAGTTCCTCCGGAGCGAGAAGGGGAAGACTGTAGCCATCCGCTCCGAGTTCTTCAAGCAAACGTGCCGTTTCCCAGCTCTCCGGGGCCGGGCGGACAACGCCTGCCTTTAGGCCGGCGAGAGGGCCGCGCCCGGGTGAAAGATCGAGTCCGGCAGTACCTCCCACTACAAGAATACTTGGGCTTTGAAAAGTAGATGGGCCTTTCCCGAGATTGAAATGCTGTGTTCCGGAGCATCCCCATCCGCCCCGTGTTACGGCGGTGCATGGAGTTTCCGGGGACATTCCTTTTTCTACAAGCATGCGCGAGAGAGTCCCCCACGACGATGCACCCATGTAAACGGCCAGAGTGCCTCCTGTTGCGGAGGCCAGTCCCTGCCATGTTTCGTTCCGCGGTGTCCCGTCTCCTTCGGCATGCCCTGTGGCGAGCGTGAATGAATCCGCCAGCCCCCTGTGGGTCGGCGGTATGCCGGCCCTGCCGAGGCCGCCGATGGCTGCGGTGATCCCGGGGGTATAGGTCCAGGGGATTCCTTCACTTTCCAACGCCTGGGCCTCCTCTCCTCCCCGGCCGAAGATGAAGGGGTCGCCCCCTTTCAGACGTACGATCCTGCCGCCCGTCTTCCCCAGCCTCACGAGAAGCGCGTTTATCTCGTGCTGCTTCATGCCCTGCATGCCCTTCCTTTTGCCTGCCGCGAAAAATTCGCATCCGGGAGGAGCGAGCTGAAGAAGGTCGGGATGGATCAGGCTGTCGTAGACAACAGCATCTGCCCTTTCCAGGAGCCGTTTTCCTTCCAGGGTCATCCAGAGCGGCCCCGCGCATCCTGCCCCGACAAGATGGACTGTCATTGCTTTTCTCCTGCGAGGCTCCGGGCGAGCAGACGTGCCGCGTCGGAGTTTTCCTGGAAGGTCTCCGCCAGAATGTCCCCGGCATTCAATGCATCCTGCTCCCCATA
>JAAYJB010000391.1 GCA_012523155.1 Synergistaceae bacterium
AACCACCTCGTTCTGCTGGCCATGTTCGGCGCCTTCCTGTGGAGCGCGGGATATATTCTTGACAGGTTCGACATTCTCTTCTCTCCCCGGGGCATAACCTTCGGCGCAGGCTATACTGACGTCCACGCCGAACTGTTCGCCCTCAACGTACTTGCAGTACTTTCTGCCCTCCTGGGGGCCTCCCTGCTCGTAAGCCTCCTTCGCAGCACCTGGAAGATTTCCATCGGCCTCGCAGGCCTCGTTCTTGTTTCAGGAGTCGTGCTGAGAGGGCTCTATCCGGCGATCGTGCAGAAATACTTCGTTGACCCCAACGAATTCGAACGTGAAAGAACCTACCTGGGATACAACATCGATTCCACCCGCAAAGCCTACGGGCTCCACGACGTGGAGATGAAGACCGTGACTCCGGAGGATTCCATATCCTGGCAGGAAATCGAGGAGAACAGGGAGACGATCAACAACATCCGCCTCTGGGATCATGCCCCCCTTCTGCGGAGCTACAAGCAGCTCCAGGAGATCCGGACATACTATGACTTCTCGAACGTAGATATCGACCGCTACACATTTGACGGGGAATACAGGCAGGTCATGCTCTCCCCCCGTGAACTCGACATCAGCGGCCTCCAGAATCCCACGTGGATCAACATGCGCCTCGAATTCACCCACGGCTACGGCATAGTCATGAACCCGGTCAATGAAGTCGCGGGCTCAGGCCTGCCGCGCCTCTGGGTACGGGACCTTCCCCCAAGGATGGAAATCCCCCTGAAGATCGACCGCCCTGAAATCTATTACGGCGAGAAGCCAAGCTCCTATATTTTCGTCGGTACGACCGTGAAGGAATTCGACTATCCCATGGGAAGCGCAAACGCCCGGACATCTTACGAGGGAAAGGGAGGCGTCCCCATGGGCTCCCTCTTCCGGAGGGTCCTCTACGCCTTGAAATTCGCCGATTTCAAGATCCTCTTCTCGGACGTATTCACCGGGGACAGCAGGGTCAAGTATCATCAGAACATCCGGGAACGCCTCTCCCGGGTTGCCCCGTTTCTTTTCTTCGACCAGGACCCCTATCTTGTCGTCAACGGCGGAAGGCTCGTCTGGATCCAGGACGCCTATACAGTATCCGACAGGTATCCCTACTCCCAGCCCGTATCCATAGGCAGGGGAAAGTCAGTGAACTATATCAGGAACAGCGTCAAAGCCACTGTGGACGCCTATGACGGGACAATGCGATTCTATGCCGCCCAACCCGACGATCCCGTTCTCAAGGCCTGGAGCGGAGTATTCAGCACCCTTTTCAGGCCCATGTCCGAGATGCCTGAAGGGATGAGGGCCCATCTGCGGTACCCCCAGGATCTGTTCAACATCCAGAGCGAAGTGTACAGGATCTACCACATGACCGACGCCAACACCTTCTACAACAAGGAGGACGTGTGGGACAGGAGCGGCAGCGGCGACAGGAAAGGAACTCTCGAGGCTTACTATGTCAACATGAGGCTCACCGATGAGGAAAAATCGGAGTTCGTCCTCATCACCCCCTTCATGCCCGTTAACCGAGATAATATGATCGCGTGGATGGCAGGGCGCTCAGACGGGGAAAACTACGGGGAACTCCTCGTCTACCAGTTTCCCAAGCAAAAGCTGATCTACGGCCCATCCCAGGTAGAGGCCCTGACGAACCAGAACTCTGAGATATCCGCACAACTCTCACTCTGGAGCCAGAGGGGATCGGCGGTGATCCGGGGCAACATGACGGTCGTTCCCGTGGGAGACGGCATACTCTACGTGCAGCCCCTCTATCTCCGGGCTGAGAACAGTGAACTGCCGGAGCTTCGCAGGGTCATTACCTCGACGGGAGGAAACGTCGCATGGGG
>JAAYJB010000065.1 GCA_012523155.1 Synergistaceae bacterium
CCGTGCATATTTTCTATAATACCCTTATACTGCAAAGGTTCCAATACAGATTTTTCGAGGTGATCGTTCATGTCTCTTTGTTACATAAACGGGGCATTCCAGCCCAAGGAAAAGACATCCATTCCCGTTTCAGACTATATCATTCTCCGGGGCGTGGGAGTGTTTGAATCCATCTGCACTTTCCGGAAGCGGCCCCTGATGCTCACACCGCACCTTGAACGTCTGGCCCGCTCCGCAGAAAGTGCATCTATCGCACTGCCCCTCCCTGTTGACGAGATAAAGGACATAATCCGCGAGGGAATTTCCCGAATGAAGGAAGACTGCCTCGTTCGTCCCTTCATAACGGGCGGAGATATTTTTCACCAGGGAGCTTTTCCCGCCTCGAGATTCTTTACACTCTTCGAAAAAGTCCAGAAACCCTCTCCTGAAGTATACGACAAGGGAGTGCTCCTCATGCCGGTGGACGGAGGACGTCACACTCCCGGCGTGAAGAGCGTGGATTATATGTTCTCGTATACAGGATACTCCGGAAGGAGCGATGCGTACGAAATCCTCTACTGTCCTGAGGGAGAAATTACAGAGGCAGCTCACAGCACGTTTTTTCTCTACAAAAACGGCACCCTGATTACCGCACCGCTTTCCAGGGTACTGAAGGGCACCACGAGGGATATCATTCTGCAGCTTGCACGGGAAAAGGGAATGAAGGTCGAGGAACGGTGCCCGCTCCTTTCCGAGGTTTCCGAGGCCAGTGAAGCGTTTATCACCGGTTCGGTAAAAGAGGTAGTCCCGGTAGTCAAAATCGGTGAACATGCAGTAGGCTCCGGAATTCCCGGACCTGTGACCCGAATGCTCCATCACACATTTCTCGAGGAGATCATCCGCTGGCTTGAGTGAGCAAATACAGATAAACGGTCACGGCGAGAAGATCTGCACTCCCGCCGGGGCTAAGCTTCTTTTCTGAAAAGAGGATGTCCATCTTCCGGACAGCCTCTTTTCCCTTCTCTGAAACCATTCCTCCGGCGGAGAGTGCTTCCTTTGCAGTTTCCCTTACATAGATTTCTCCCTCTTTCCCGCCCCGGGAGAGAATATTCGTATCTTCCACCGACAACATAAGGGAAAGAAGAGAATTGATCATGGCATCGTTCAATGACAATCCCGCCTGAATACCCGACAACAATTCCGGCAAACCTGCATGAAGAACTGAAGGAAAGCCCTGTTCGGCCTCACCTCGTATTCCGGTAGCCTTTTGGGTGAGATAAAGTTTTTCTCCCGCGGTAAGAGATCCTGCATCTGCAGAAGATTGTTTTATCCCTGAAAAATCCTTCTCCACAATGTTCTTGACGATAGAGGCACCGCAGGAGGTACAGTTTTCAGCGGACAGGGGGCGTCCCTCCGCAGCAAGCAAACCCGCCGCAGCACAAAGGACTCCCAGTGAAAATATCAAACCTTTATGAGTATTGATACCCCTTGTAGCCGCAAACATCGTTTTCTCCGCCCTCAGTCCGGCTTTTCTCAGTTCAGGGAAAAGAGACTCAGGGCTTTTTCCCTGGCTGTTCCACCCCTTGCGGGCAAAAACACCCCACCATGGAGCAAGAGCAGAAGCACTCGCCAGAAACGTGAAATAATCCATGTCATCATGGGCACCCCGTGAATACGGGTCCACAAGTCCCGGTTTGGGAGCTGCGGCTGCTTCAAGGAGGAGCGCAGTCCCGGCTGATTCGGAAATATGCCGGATAATTCGTTCCGGAGGGAAGAAAGGTGGACTAGACAGTATTTCATCCACCTGTCTCTTTATTTCTTCTTCGCTGTGAATTCTACCGGCAACACACACTGCAGCCGGACTCACGCAAACAAGACATTTACGGGGCTGAAGACCGATCCGGGATCTTCCCACTGCGTTCTGCTCCCTGTCCATTACATCAACATCTGCGATAGCTCCCCATGGATGGCTTTCTTCAAACTCGACGCAGAGCTTTTTCACTTCCAGCGGATTTGCCCTAACTGTACATGTACCCTCAGGTCCATCTCCATGAACGGCAAATTCCCGAAAACTGCTTTCAATTCCTTTTCCCCCCAGGAAAACGAGGAGGTCATCAAACAATAATTCAGAAATTGATTCGTATCGTCGTTTCAGCCTGAGAAAGGCCGGCAGCCTGAGGGTAAAGGAGAGAACAGCCCATCCTTTTCCGAGCCCTGCCGCTAAGGCTTTTCTGCGGTTCCATCGGTCCTCCCTCGCATCAAGGACAGTCTGTGTCATTTTTCTGCGGCCGAACGTTCAATGGCGGTCTCAAGCCTGGCCCTGAGAGTGCACTCCAGGGCTCCCCTGTCCTGGATCATAACTGAAGCGCCGGA
>JAAYJB010000392.1 GCA_012523155.1 Synergistaceae bacterium
ACCCAGTCCACCGGTCCCAGACCGTGCCAGGGTTCCCTTTCCTCGAGCTGCAGGTCAGGTGCGGAAATGACGGTCACTGTCTCTCCCGTGCCGTCCCCAAGATAGATGGAGGGAAAGGACAGTTTATATCGCCCCTCCTTCGGGTTGACGGTCAGCCTGCACCAACCGTCGATGCCTTCCGGACTGAAGGTATGTTCCTCCCTTTCAGAATGGGAATAGCGGGATGTGATGGAGACATGCTTCGCCCGAAAGTTCTCCCGCTCCGTCACCCGGCCCGTCACGTACCCCACGGGCTGGTACCCGATCACGTTTCCCTCCCTGTCGCGGATCTCTTCAGCCCCCGTGATCATGGCCGAAAGAAAGGCCGAGCTGGTCCCCGACCAGGAAGAACTGCCTTCAGCCCCTCCTGGGGTGCTTCCACCGCTTTCCTTCTTCCCGGACCACTTCCAGCCCTTCTTTCCGGGTCCGGATTCCTTTCCGCTCCCCTCTTCCTCCGTCATCACCGCAGATCCGCTGAGCATCCGTGAAACCGTAATGGTTCCCGTAAAGGGGACCTCCTCCCATCCGTCTCCAGGGGAGTCTTCATGCTTTTTATCTTTGTCTTTTTCCCCTTTCTCTATCTTCTCGAGTTCCTCGAGGATTTCCGCTATTTCTCGGATCATCTGCGGAGTCGGATCCTGTCCTCTTTTCACAGCATCTTCGATTCTTTTCTCCAGGTCTTCCATCCGGCGTTCCAACTCTTCGGTCGAGTTGCCGAAAGATACGGCTGCGGCGAGAATGAAAATGAAGATTATGATACAGATCCCCCAAACCGGCTTTCTTCTCAACAGAATCACCTCCACTCTCTCTAAACCGGAACCTCATACAAATATTATAACAATAATAATAATTCAAATCTTTAGAGACATGTCAGATTCACCGATGCGCTGAATCGGTAGAAAGGCGGTTCTGTTGGAGAAATACAGGGGTAAAATGATGCTAAGACCCATGGGGATTCCGATACACAAGGAACAAAGCCCTGGATTCCAGGCGCACCTGAAGGAACAGGAGGTGAGACACATGAAAATACGTGCACGAACCACCGGAAAGACCGCCCTGATGCTGTCCGTACCGGCACTGGCCCTTACGCTCTGCTTCGCAGCGCTTCCGGCTGATGCGGCGCCGGCTTTTTCGCAGAAAAGCGCAGTTCAGACAGCCGCCCCTTCCCAGTCAGTCCCGCAGAATACAAATATGCAGGCCTCAGTCCGATTCCCGCAAATACCCAACCAGGACGCAGGGGAAGAGATTTCTTTTGCTGAGATCATGGACCACGCCCAGAGGGACGACCCTGAAATGCAGTTTCTCGCCGGTCTTGCATACGACAGGGGAGACCGTGGTGTGAACGCCGACCCGCAGATGGCGGCCTACTGGTACGAACGGAGCGCATCTCACGGATACCCGATGGCGAAAGCCATGCTGGCCTATCACTACCACACGGGATACGGGTACAGGACCGACAGGGGACTGGCAATTTCACTCTGGACCGACGCAATTCCCGGCCTTCTGCTGGAATATGAAAACGGGAATATTTACGCCTCTCTTGTACTCGATCTTTTCTACTACAGGGACAGGGGCCGCTGGCACCCCAGGGCGCGGATCGTCCACCGGCCGCTTCCGCCAAGACGTTACTATTACGATTATTTCCGGAGGGTCCCTTATCCGCCCAGGTACTACAGGAGCCCCTATCCGCACAGAAGGCATCCCGCACCCCATTGGCGGCCGCCCCGTTATTCACCTCCCCCTCCGCCGAAATACGGACCTCCGAAGTATGGGCCGCCGGGAGGACATCACCCCAAGCCGAAACCGGGACCTCCAAAATACGGCCCCGGAAAACCCGACCCTCATCCGAAACCCCATCCGGCTCCTCCGAAGCACGGTCCCGGAGGCCCGAAGCCAAAACCCGGCTCTCCGAAACACGGAGGCAAAAAATAGCAACACTGTTTCCACACGATGCAAAACCGGTTTGAAAACA
>JAAYJB010000393.1 GCA_012523155.1 Synergistaceae bacterium
CTCATGTCAGGTGTAAATCAGGTCGATACAAAAAAAGTTCGAATCCTTGCAGAGGCAAAAAAAGTAAGGATGGCGGATCCTGCCTTTGTTTTTGACTGGTCGGGATTTCAGGTCGGAGGAGTTCCTCCGGTGGGTTATCCGGAGTCAGTCCCTGCCTACCTTGATGAGGATCTTTTCCTGTTCCCGGTCGTATGGGCGGCGGCAGGCAGCGACCATGCTTTTTTTCCCGTATCACCGAAGGATTTGAAGAGGCTCACGGGAGGAATGAAGTGTTCCATCAAGAGAAAGAGGAAGTAAATTAAAGAAGGGACCCTGAAAGGGTCCCTTCTTTAGCCTTGCGGCTAAAGTCTTTTTTCAGGTGCCAGCGCTTCAAAGGCTCCATCGAAGGAACGGCCCAGAAGAACTGTAGAGAGCGGCTTCAGAAATATTTCGGCGTTGTTGAAGATAATTGCCTGCAGGATGTGCCCTGAGAGAGCGGCATGGTCGGGTTTGTTGAACACACCGTGCAGGTGGGGGTAGAGGGATCCTCCACGGTAGCTGACATTTCCGCTCAGGGCAGTGAGTTCCATTATGTCTTTGATCGTTTCCGTATTATAGTCCCTGCCGTTGTACCAACCGAACGTCACAGAGGAGACCATTCCGGCTGCCCCTACCACCACAGCTGAATCGACATCGCAGGTTCTGCAGACGTGCGCAATGGAATCAGACAAATCGTCACCTTCCGACAAGCGTATGGCTATCATTTCGTCAGTTGCTGCGTATTTCATTTTATTCCCTCCTTCCTGCCTGGTGGAAAAAATTTCTAAACCTGGAAAATATTGTATTGTTAGAATATTTTAGCACGTTGCGGTTCTGTTTCCAACCGTTTTTTGGCGATGTTATCATCTTACCCTTCAAGAAGATACGACTGGATTTCCTGTCGGGAAAGACCTGCACCGATTGCAACGGAAAGTTTCAGCCGTGCCTGTACCGGCCTGAGTCCTCCTCCGTCGAGGACTCCGATCTCGATGAGACGTGCCATATTCCCTTCGAAAGTATAGGGAATTCCCCGGGTGTGTCCCTGGTGGCACCTGGAAGTGATCACAACAGGGATATCATCTTTTACAAGTTTCTTCACGTGGGGTATCCATGAAGGAGAGATATTTCCGCTGCCGAAACCTGCTATGACCAGGCCGTCAAGATTGCTGTTTTCATCTGCTGCAAGGGATTCGATATAGTTATCGTTTCCGCCGAGGGAAGCGAAAAGAAGCTCCACGTTCCTTGCGGGGCTGCTCTTCTCCTCAAGTACTTTTGATCGCTTGTACTGTCTCAGTATTTCGACACGGTCCTGGATCAGCTGGCCTACAGGTCCCCTGTCGGGAGCAGAGAAAGCGTTTCTGCGGTGGCATGCTGTTTCAGTAATTTCCGATGCGGCAAAAAGCTGATCCTGAAGACACACAAGGACTCCCGCTCCCCAGCATTCCCTGGAAAATGCCGCGAGCACTGACTGGTAGAGATTGATTGGGCCATCTGCCCCTCGGCTGTCCGAAGGAAGAGTGCCGGCAGTGAAGATGACCGGCTGCGGATATGCCCAGTAGAGGTCGGTCAGGTAGGCCATTTCTTCGAGTGTGTCAGTTCCGCAGGCAACAACGATGCCATCCGCTCCGTCAATCACTGTTTTGGAAAGAACCTGGATCAAGTCGGCAGTCATCCGGATGGTATAGTGGCTGCTGGGCTGGCGGCTCCAGTCAACGACAAAGATTTTTTCAGAAATTTCCACCGGAACCCATGAGAGCATTTCATCAGCGGTTACATTCGGCTGGCAAGTGTTCGTCTGCGGGTTGAACTTCATCCCGATCTGCCCCCCGGCAAGAACGAGCGCTATTTTTCCCCGATTGGACATTTCACTTTTCCCCCTTCTTATGATGCAATAACGGGGCAAGTTTACACTAAAAAGAGGGAAAAATCACTTAATGCAAAAGGCGGCCTCCACGGCCGCCTTTCCATGACAGTTTTCCTTAAAAACCAAGATCCTCTCC
>JAAYJB010000394.1 GCA_012523155.1 Synergistaceae bacterium
AAAACGGCCTGTGCCTCGTGTCAACAGGGGGTTGAGGTTTTTGTCATCCTGAGGAGCACAGCGACGAAGGATCTGGGGTGGGTTCTGAAGACCTGAAACCAGATCCTTCGCTTTGCTCAGGATGACAACCATTTTCTGTCATCCTGAGGAGCGGAAGGCGACGAAGGATCTGGGGTTTGATCCCGAGGTCCCAAAGTGAGAGATTCTTCGGGCTTCGCCCTCAGTATGACATACCAAAGGCGGGATCCTTCGCCTCGCTCAGGATGACAGCTTCTTCGGCAGCCACATGACGGTGGTCATTCCGGCAGTGATGATGCATATAATGGCGAAGAGTCGGAATGCCTGCTGTGTTCCGAATAGCGTGCAGCCGAAGCCCATGTAGAGGGGGAGGATGAACCAGCTGAGATCCATGGAGAAGTGGACAAGGGCCGAGGCCTTCGCCCGAAGTCGCGGCGCGGCCAAATCGGCGGTGAGAGCCAGGTGTGCGGGGTAGCCGTACCCCATGCCCATTCCGTAGAAGAATCCCCAGAGGACGAGCCCGAGAGACGTGCGGGCGAAGGAAAGGCCGAGAAGGCAGAGCGCCATGACGAGGAACGAGGGGCCGGCGAAGACGGTCCTCTGGTACCTGTTGAAAATGTTCCGGCCCGCTGTTCGCACGAAGAGGGCTCCGACTCCGAGGGAGAACAGGAACCAGGAGGGAACAAGGCTCTTCTCCATGAGCATGGTGCCGATGAAGACGATAGATGCGTCGCAGAGGCCGAAGAAGAAGCACGAGAAGATGATTTTCCCCGCCGGCGATTCCCGGAAAAGATCGCCGTAGGTTCCCCATTCCATGGGTTTTCCCTGCCCTGTGCTCTCATGTGAGACCGCGGGATGGAGCCGGACGGCGAGGGAGAAGGAGAGGGCCGCCGCCGCGAGGGGAAGGAGCATGAAGTATTGGTCCAGTCCGCTCCGGACGAGGTAGTCAGTGAGGGGGACCACTGTGAACATGGGAATGAGGCTTCCCACGGAGACGAGGGAGAATCCGAGGCCCCGCTTTGATTCCTCTATGGCGAGGGCCTGGTAGGTAGTGAGGGCCACCATGAAAATGCTGTAGGCAAAACCCATGACGACCCGGACCCCTACGAACCAGGCGAAGGTGCCCTGGTAGGCCTGGAGGGCAAGAGCACAGGCAATGCAGGCGGCCGACGACCAGATCATGCATTTCCGGACGCCCATCCGTTCGGTGATCCAGCTTCCCACGGGACGGACCGCGGTGGTGGCAGCGTAGAATGCCCCCACGAGGATGCCTGCCGAGGCGGCAGTATAGCCCCTGACCGCAAGGTACGGCGCGAGGAAGAAGAACGCGTTGGAGTAAGAGTAGATGGCGAAGTTGATCACCAGGAGGGAAACGATGAGCCGGTCCATGATCTGGCCTCCTATGGGCATCTGGGCCGGGTTTTTCCCGGCCGCTCTATTGTATGCCCTGTAGGCGCTTTGGGCAATCGCTCCGGGTTCCGGCGGCGGAATGTAAAAGCGTGGAAGCAGAAGGCCCCTTCCGGTGCACCGGAAGGGGCCTTGCGCGTTTTTGCGGAAGAAACGGTGCTACTGGCTGATCGCGCTCACGGGGCAGACTGACACACAGCTGCCGCACTCAATGCAGTTTT
>JAAYJB010000395.1 GCA_012523155.1 Synergistaceae bacterium
AGAGCGAGACGGCCTCGGTCTGCATGGTCTACGGGGCCGCGGCAATGGGGACTCTTGCCATGACGTCTTCCTCTGGTCCCGGGATCAGCCTGAAGGCCGAAGGGATCTCAACCCTGGCCGGAGCCTGTCTTCCGGCGGTGATCGTGAACGTCATGCGGGGAGGTCCGGGGCTCGGCGCCATCCAGGCCGCCCAGTCGGACTATCTCCACGCCACGAAGGCCCTGGGCCACGGAGGCTTCCGGGTGATCGTCCTGGCTCCTTCCACTGTGCAGGAGGCCATCGACCTCACCTATAAAGCCTTCGATCTTGCAATCCGGTACCGGAACCCCGTGATGGTGCTCATGGACGGCTGGATCGGCTCCATGATGGAGCCGGTGACCCTTCCGGAGGCGAAGGAGCCGGTGACGTTCTCTTATACCGGGTGGGGGGCGAAATACTTCAATCCCTCGGGTGTCGGCGTGAACGTGGTGACCTCCTGTCTTTTGGAGCCGGAGTACCAGGAACTTCTGAATATCCGGGCCGGTGAAATGTACGAGGAGTGGAAGGAAAAGGAAGTCCTCGCAGAGGAGTACCTCCTGGATGACGCCGAATACGTGATCGTGGCCTATGGCACCGCCGCCCGGGCTGCACGGACGGCCATCGGTGAGCTCCGCGGGAAATGCATCCGGGCGGGCATGATCCGCCCTGTTTCCCTCTACCCCTTCCCCGTGGAATCACTTAAAAGTCTTGACAGGAACAGGGTGAAGTTCCTGGTGGACACAGAGATGACCCTGCCCGTCCAGATGATGGACGACATCCGCCTGGCCGTGGCGGATGCTTTCCCGGTTTACTCATGCGGCCGGTCCGGAGGGGTCATCCTCACCAACGAGGAGATCGTCGAAGCAGTGGAAAAGGCCATTGCGAAGGAGGTGCGCTGATCATGAAGAAAATTTACGAGCGGCCGAAGTCCCTCACTGACCGGGGGCTGGCCTTCTGCCCCGGGTGCCTCCATGGTGTGGCTACCCGCCTCATCGCGGAACTGCTGGACGAAATGGACCAGCGGACGAACGCCGTGGCCGTACTGGCCGTTGGGTGCGGCACCCTCGGCATGTTCCACTTCAACACCGACGTGGTCGTTTCTCCCCACGGACGGACTCCTGCAGTTGCAACGGGAGCGAAGCGTGCAGCACCCGGAAAACTTGTGTTTTCCTACCAGGGCGACGGTGACCTGGCCGCCATCGGTATGGCGGAGATAATGCATGCCGCCAACAGGGGTGAGAACTTCACCGTCGTGTTCATCAACAACAGCACCTATGGCATGACGGGAGGCCAGATGGCTCCCACGACCCTCGTGGGGCAGAAGGCCACAACAGCCCCCGAGGGGAGGAACCCTGCCGAGGCGGGGTACCCCATGAAGATGTGCGAGATCCTCTCACAGCTCGAGGCGCCGAAGTACATCGCCCGGTTCGCCCTCGACTGCCCCGCCAATATTCTGAAGGCGAAGAAGGGGATCCGGAAAGCCTTCGAGATGCAGATGGCCGGGAAAGGCTTCACCTTCGTGGAGTTGCTCTCGAACTGCCCGACGAACTGGGGGATGCCTGCGCTGGAGTGTCTTGACTGGATGCGGGAGAACACCATGAAGGTATTTCCCCTGGGCGTGTTCCGGGATGGGGAGGCATGATGATGGAGAAGAAAATCACCGTGGCGGGTTTCGGCGGACAGGGCGTCATGGTCATCGGGCAGATGCTCGGATACGCCTCATGCAAGGCGGGACGAAACGCCCTGTTTCTTCCCAAGTACGGCCCGGAACAGAGGGGAGGAACTGCAAACTGCTCGG
>JAAYJB010000396.1 GCA_012523155.1 Synergistaceae bacterium
GACAGCGAGATTCACCGAAAAAATGATTGGGGACCTTATTCCTGTGCTGAAGAAGACATGCCTCGCCATATCCCTGAAACTGGGCGCAGAAAGAAGCGAGCTCTCTTTCCTTGAAACCCGGGGATAAAGGAATTCACTTTTGCTTTTCACTGCGGCTCGCCCCCCTTTTCTGCGACCAGGCAATATACGCTGCACGAAACGCACGTCCATTCATTCCGTAGTGTTCCCGACGAGGAAATGATTTGCGAAAATCCGCCTTGCGGACAGTTCACGACCAGTTCGGCCGAAAGCGGACGGCCATGGTACCGGTTTCATCTTTCTGCACAAGGAAGGACCCTGCAAATTTCCCGGAACTGTTCGGGTACTCTTTCCGGCAGAAAGCTCCCCGTGTTTCTTTCCGGAGAAGACTGCACTTCACCAGAATCCGTGCCGTCAGGGTCATGGAGCGGAGAGCGAAAAACCCCGGAAGATCTCCGGCATCCTTTATTCCCCCTGAATCAAGCTCTCTGAAAATCCTTTCTATCTCTTTTTCCGCTATTTTCAGGGAGGACTCGCTCCGGACGATAGAGGCACGATCCCACATGATCTCCCCCAGATCCTCCTTCAGCCGTGAAAGAGGGGCACCGGGCCCCTTGGGAAAGACTGCCCCGGGGACGTCGGATAAGGAAAGAGGCTGCTGTTTTCTGAAAAGGGTCCAGGCCGTTCTGGCGGCTATTTTCCCGAAAACGGCCGCTTCCGCCAGGGCAATGCCTGCGAGCCGGTTCGCTCCGTGAAGACCGCCGGCAGCTTCCCCACAGGCAAGAAGTCCATCTACTGAAGTGGCGCATGTTTTATCTATTGCGATCCCTCCCAGGTAAAAATGGGCTGACGGGGCAACGGGGAGCAAATCCTTCTCCATTCTCAGGCCATACCTTGAGAGAACTGCTGAAAGCTCGCCGTACTTGAGTTTCAGCACATCTCCGGGGATTTTGGAACAGTCCGCAAAGACAAACCGGGGATTGCCCCTTCCTTCGTCGATCTCCTGTTTCACCGCCCTGGCCATTACATCCCTGGTGGCATGATTGCCCTTCTGGCTGTACCGGAGGAGGAACTCCTCTCCTGAAGCATTCCTGAGCACTGCACCATCACCGAAAAGAGGATTCGAAACGGGGATCCTGACCGGTTCATACATCATGGAAGGATAAAACTGCACCATCTCCATATCCCGCAGGGCAGCCCCCGCCTCGTAGGCAAGGCCGAAAGAGTCGCATGTCACATCCGACGTGTTGTTGTTCCTGGAGTAGATCCCGGCTCCTCCTCCTGCGGCCAGGATAACAATTCCCGTCCGGCAGAGAAGGATCTGTCCTGTGCGATCCTCCCATGCGAGGAGGCCGCAGACAAGGTTTTCGCGGGTCAGGATCCTGAAGACTGAAGTATCTTCCTTAAAGACAACACCCATTTCCGTCGCATGCTTCAGAAGAGGAAGGGTCAGTGCAAGGCCCCGGTTCATGTAGGGGTACCCCCGGTATTCCGAAGGAAAAGATCGGGGAACGCTGTGTCCGGGAGGATGCTTGACCATGGGGTTCCCTCCGTGTTCTTTGAACTCGACCCCGTACTCCTTCAGCATGCTGAATGCCGAAGATGATTCTTTTGCAAAAACACGGCAGAGTTCATGATCACTCATCCCGCCGCCCGACTCCAGGAGATCATCCTCCAGCAGCCCCGCGGAATCGCCTGACTTCGCACCTGTGTTCAATACCGAAAGAGCGGCCCCCGACACGAGGGTGTTCCCGCTTTTCCCTGCCCTGCTCTTGCAGAGGAGGGCTGTATTCAGCCCGGACTTTCGTGCCTCCAGGGCAGCGGTCAGACCGGCCAGCCCTCCGCCAACTATTACCACATCAAAGTTTTCAGTTTTCATAAAGAGTAAATCATCTCCTGCCTAGAGTTCCACTTCCTTTGACTCGAACACCCGGACGGTTACACCACCGTCAAGGAGGTCTTTCCGGGCCTCCCTGGCCTCGCGAATATGCTCTGTCTTCAGATGGGCCCTCAGGGCATCCAGGCTTTCCCACTCCTCGAAGTACATGAGAGTGGTGTCGTCATCTGAACTCTTGAAAAGGGTATAGCTGATGTTTCCCTTCTCTTTCCTTGTGAGCCCGATGGCCTTTTGGGACATTTCGACTATTTTATCTCGCATTCCGGGTTTTGCAGTAAATTTCGCACTGACGATGATCATGAGTTCTCCACCTCCAGAAGATTTTGATGCCGACCTTTTGAAACCCATTTCGACAAAACACCATACAGTGTGTTTATTATACCCTTTCGTCCCCCTGTATCCGCGCCCCCGAGTAAAATATCTGATAACGCGAAAGGGTTTAAATTTTCCACTATTTGTGGTAGGGTGGATTCAAAGGTCTCCAAGGGGTGAGAAGATTGAAAAGGAAAAACCTCATAGTGACAGCCTTCCTTATGCTTATGCTTTTTCTTCTTCCGGGAACCCTGTGGTGCGAATCCCTCGAACAGGTCATCGATCAGAAAATCACACTTCCCGGCAAGGGGAAAACTCCATACAGCATAAGGGAACTCTTTATGGACATAATCGTGGGTTCGGTAAGCTACCAGCTGAACGACGGCGGACTGTCGAGCTTCGCCATGTCCTCTCCCGGCCTTGCAAAAGGCGCAGCTCTCTTTCACTTCGAACAGCAGAGGAAAATAGCGTACAAAAATTACGAACGGTCCATGGAATATGGAAGCGATGCCGACCGGAAGTACTACGAAGGAGTCATTCAGCGTCTCGAGGCCGCAAAGGTCTGGATCTCCACCGGAAACGGCGCTCCTTTGAGGGCTGCCCTGCAGAATCGGCTGAAAGGAACGGTTCCTCAAAAACAGTCTCCCCCATCCACTGTTTCAAAAGGCTCTATCATGGCTGCAGGAACGATAACGAACGGTGTGCGTGGAATCCCACTGCGGGATAACACTGTAACCCTTTCTCTGGGTTTGACACCTCACGGGATCCCCCGGTGCAGGGGCACAGTGAAAATAAAAATCGTGAACTCCACACATGCGGACGAGTGGGTAGACTATTTTTTCGATCTTCATCCGGGAAGTCCGCGAGGGCAGGATAAAAGCAAAACCTTCACCGTTTTTCCTTCATCGTGCTCGTGGGAAGGGAAGGGAGAAATAACCATCCGCATGAGCGGCCGCTCATGGCGGGGACAGGTACGATGGCAGGCCATGGCTGCGAACGGAACCGTAACAGGATCGGTATGGGGATTCTGGAATGAGATGTCAAACAAGGTACCGTTTGATTTCATTATGGCGATGATCCCTGATGAACTTGTCTTCCGGGCAGAGTATTACAATTCTCCCCGGGGAAGCCGCCTTCCTCCGGAGAAAGAGGGAGGAGATGATTTCTCATGAAAAGAACAGTCCTCCTGGTGTTTCTTATTTTCTCCTGCGTCTGCGCCTCCTTCCGGGCGGAAGGGGCGCCCCAAACGGCGGCGCAGTTGTATGAAAACGGAAGGCGGTTCGAGTACGGAAAAGGCGTCTCCAAAAACGATCCAAAAGCGTTGTCGTTCTACCTGAAAGCTGCTGAAGCGGGCCATGTGGAAGCACAGGCCAAGACAGGGCTCTTCTTTGATTTCGGCAGAGGGACAGGAGAAAATGTAAAAAAAGCCGTTTTCTGGTACGAAAAAGCCGCAAATCAGGGACATCCTGTTGCTCAGTACAATTTAGGCTGTATTTTCTGGAACGGAAGAAAAGGAGTGAAAAAAGACGGGGAGAGAGCTATGAACCTGTGGTTCCTCTCTGCCATGCACGGCTACGGAGAAGCACAGCACAACCTTGCAACCGTCTACTTCAGCAGGGGAGAGAAAGATCCCGGGTCCTACAAAAAAGCCTTTTACTGGTATTACCAGGCTGCGCTCCAGGGACTGCCGAAGGATCAATGGCGGCTGGGCATGCTGAGGGAAACGGGCAAAGGAGTCGAAAAAGATTTGAAAACTGCGGTTTTCTGGTATAAAAAAGCCGCCGCGAAGGGGCACGGGGAGGCAAAAACGCGGTTGAAAAAACTGGGGTACTGACGAAAACAGTTCCTTTAACACCGGGATCGGCAGTTTCCATTGACGGAAAGAGGGGGAAGACCATGAATATCAGGGGAAAATGGTTGAAGAAAAGTGTCCTTGCGGCCTTTTGTATCCTTCTGGGATTCGGAACGGGTAACCGCACGGTTTCCGCGGAAACGACCCCTCCGATCGGTGTGCACGCTGATATGAATGTGGAATGGTACATTACCCGAAAAGATACGAGGTACGAGGGCCGGCTCAATGTCAGTGCCTACGGCATAATGGAGCGCACCTACGGAAAAGGAAAGCAGA